>JAYUXO010000211.1:0-1534 GCA_043753505.1 Comamonadaceae bacterium | reverse complement strand
TGCCATCCAGCTCCATGCTGCCGGTCCTCACCGGCACCAAGCCCATCAGGCTTTTGAGCAGCGTGGTCTTGCCCACACCATTGCGCCCGAGCACAACCGTGACCTTTCCCAAGCTGGCCGACAAGCTGACGTCCCGCAGGATGTGGGAGCCGCCGTAGTACTGGTTGATCCCGCTGACATTCAACATAAGAGCCTCCTGGGCGCGTGACGCCAGAAATCCTGTCCTGGCCGGGCTGAGGAGCACAGAACCCAGCGGATCAGGGCATGTGCTTGTTTGAGCCGCAGGCCAGGTTGCACGTGACCCCACTGGGTTTGAGCACCGCAAGGCACCCCCAAGCGAAGCGCAGGGCCCAGACTGCGGGTCACCTTTCTTTTGCTCACTTTTCTTTGGCAAAGCAAAGAAAAGTAAGTCGCCGTCGGGCGACTCCCGACATCTGCGAAAACCAACCGGTTCAGCCCGGAAGAAGAAGCTTCACCGCCCAAGATAAACCTCAATCACTTTCTCGTTGGTCTGCACTTCATCCAGCGTCCCCTGCGCCAGAACGGACCCATCGCACAACACCGTCACGATGTCGCTGATGGCGCGAATAAAGCTCATGTCGTGCTCCACCACCATTAACGAATGTTTGCCCTTCAGGCTTAAAAACAGCTGCGCCGTCCGCTCGGTTTCTTCGTCTGTCATGCCGGCCACGGGTTCGTCGAGCAATAGCAGCTTGGGGTCTTGCATGAGCAGCATGCCAATTTCCAGCCACTGCTTTTGCCCGTGGCTCAACGTGCCTGCCAGGCGCGACACGCTGTCTGTCAGATGGATGGTGTGCAGCACCTCGGCCAGCCGGTCGCTTTGCGTGCCATTGAGTTTGAACAACAGCGAATGCCCCACGCTTTTGTTCGTTTTGAGCGCCAACTCGAGGTTTTCAAACACGGTGAGCTGCTCGAACACCGTGGGTTTTTGAAACTTGCGACCGATGCCCATCTGCGCAATTTCCGCTTCTTTGTAGCGCAGCAAATCAATGGTGGAGCCGAAGAACACGGTGCCGCTGTCGGGCCGGGTTTTGCCGGTGATGATGTCCATCATCGTGGTCTTGCCCGCGCCGTTCGGGCCAATGATGCAGCGCAGTTCGCCGGGCGCAATGTCCAGACTTAAATTGTCAATGGCCTTGAATCCGTCAAAGCTCACGCACACGTCTTCCAGGTACAGGATGCGGCCGTGCGTGGTGTCCACCTCGCCAGGGGTGGCAATGTGCGAAAAGCCGGCTTCGCGGCCGCCTGACTCAGTTTTGCCGAGCGCTATATTTTTCGTAGCTGCTTGTGCACGTTCAGCGCCCGCGTCCATCAGATCAGGCGTCATGACAGGTTCCTGCTCAGGTCAATACAGTCACTGCGCCGGTTTTTCTCTCCCTTCCTTCGGGGAGACGGTTGGGGTGAGAGGATGGCGTTAGAAGTAACTTGTACGACGCGAAGGCCCTCACCCCTGCCCTCTACCAGAGGGGCAGGGACCAAATACCCAAACCCCCATCCCAGACTTCCCCCAAAG
>JAYUXO010000210.1:0-4104 GCA_043753505.1 Comamonadaceae bacterium | reverse complement strand
CGGGCCGATCAGCGCGGCCTGTTGCCGCTTGAATAGCTGCGTGGCGCGGGCAAAATACAGGTAGGGCTCATCGGTCACGATGCACGCCCCACCACCCGCAACCCGGACCAACGCAGCCGCTTGCATGGCGGGCGAAACGACCACGCAGGCTGCCTGACTCGCTTCCAGCTGCGGCTGGTACTTGGGGTTGTCAAGAAAGCTTAAAGCATGCGCGTCCGCTGATTCCAGCGGTGCCAGCCGGTGAACTATCAGCGAACGGCTCGCGTTGTGCAGTCGCCCACCCAGTGCATCAAGAAAAACACTCAGAGGGATTGCCACCATCAGCGATCCCGCAAGCAGCTTACCGGGCCGCGTTCAGCGCCTTGATCACTTTTTCAGTGATGTCGTGCTTGGGGTTGATGTAGACGGCCTCTTGTAAAACAAGGTCGTACTTTTCGGCCTCAGCCACTTGCTTGACAGCGCGATTGGCACGCTCGAAGAACTGTTGCAGCTCTTCGTTTTTACGGGCATTGGCGTCTTCTTGCAGTTCGCGACGCTTGCGCTGGAAATCACGGTCCTGGTCAATCAACGATTTTTCACGTGCCGCGCGCTGGCTCTCAGGCAGGGTCGGCGCTTCGCGTTCAAACTTTTCCGATGCGGTGCGCAGGGTGGTGCCCGCATCGGCCAGGTCTTTCTCACGCTTGGCAAATTCGGCCTCCAGCTTGGCTTGGGCAGCTTTGGCGATATTGGCCTCGCGAAGAATGCGATCCTGGTTGACAAAACCAATCCGAAAACCTTCAGCTTGTGCGTAGGCAGGCAGGTGCACTGTCGCTGCCGCCATCACAAGCGCGGAAGCAGCCAAAAGGCGGGTAGAAACCGAGGTAAGAGTCTTCATCAAAACGAGGTACCAATCTGAAACTGAAAACGCTGGATTCTATCGCCAGCAAATTTGCGGACCGGCTGGGCATACGCGAAGCGCAAAGGTCCAATGGGAGAGATCCAGCTCAAACCAAGACCGGCAGATGCCCGCAGTTCGCTGGTTTTGAATTTTTCGTCTTCTCCGAACACATTGCCCACGTCGAAAAAGCCGAACACGCGCAAGGTGCGATCGTTGCCCGCACCGGGGAACGGGGCAATGATTTCGGCATTTAACGTGACTTTCCGTGGGCCGCCGATAGATGCGCCGGTCACATCACGTGGGCCCAGCGTACCCTGCTCGAAACCTCGAACCGAGCCCAAACCGCCTGAGTAGTAATTCTTGAAAACCGGGAAAGGACGGCCACCCAAGCCTTTGCCCCAGCCCAGCTCACCATTGAAAGCCAGAGTGAACTGCTTGCTCAACGGAATGTATTGCTGGTATTGGTAGTTGGCCCGCAAGTAGCGGGCGTCACCACCAATGCCCCACTCGGTAGCCACGCGCTGCAGGCGACCGCGATTGGGAACAATGGCGCTGTCGCGGTCGTCGCGCGACCAGCCAATCGTGAGCGGCAAGCCGGTGCTGGTGTAACCAAAACGATTCGCATAGGCCAGGTAGGCAGCGGGAATGTTGGTACCGGGAACGATCTTGGTGCTCTCCACGCCCGCGCCGAAGTAGATCGTGTCCTGTTCGCTGAACGGCACGCCAAACCGCACGCTCGCACCTGCCGTGTTCAGACGGTAGTCGCCGCCCTGCTCTTGGAACGGACGCGAGGTGCGGTAGTACGCGTCGACCGCACGCGACACGCCATCGGGTGTGAAGTAGGGGTTGACGGTGTTGACTGCAATCGTCCGGTTGAACTTGCTGGTGTTGATGTCAACACCCAGATAATTGCCCGAACCAAAGGCATTTTCCTGTTTGATACCGAACGACAAGCCCAGTTTTTCAGCACTTGAAAAAGCGGCACCGAGTTGCAGGCTACCGGTAGGTTTTTCCACCACACTGATGCTCAGATCCACTTGATCGGGCGCCCCTGGTACATCCACGGTTTCAACGTTCACGTCTTTAAAAAAGCCTAAGCGATCCACGCGGTCGCGCGACAGCCGGATCTTGTCGCCGTCGTACCAGGACGACTCAAACTGGCGGAATTCCCGTCGCACCACTTCGTCGCGGGTACGGTTGTTGCCAGCAATGTTGATGCGGCGCACGTAAGCGCGGCGAGACGGGTCGGCCACTATGGTCAGCGTGACGCGACTGTTTACACGGTCGATTTCAGGGGTTGCCTGTACGCTGGCAAAAGCGTAGCCGAAGCTACCAAAGTAATCGGTAAATGCCTTGGTGGTCTCAGCCACATCGTCGGCGTTGTAAGCCTCACCGGGCTTGATGGTGACCAGCGATTTGAACTCGTCGTCCTTGGTCAGGTAATTGCCTTCTAGTTCGACTGCCGAGATCACGAAGCGCTCACCTTCGGTGATGTTGATCGTGATGCTGATGTCCTGCCGGTCAGGCGAAATGGCTACCTGGGTGGAGTCGATGCGAAATTCAAGGTAACCGCGTTGCAGGTAGTACGAACGCAAGGCTTCCTGGTCAGCATTCAGCTTGGCGCGTGAATAACGATCAGATTTGGTGTACCAGCTGAGCCAGCCACCAGTGTCCAGGTCAAACAGTCCGCGCAAGGTGGACTCGCTGAAAGCTTTGCTGCCCACTACGCGGATTTCCTTGATCTTGGCGGGTGCACCTTCCGTGACCGTGAACGTCAGGTTCACGCGGTTGCGCTCAATGGGGGTGACGGTGGTCACCACTTCGGCACCGTACAGGCTCTTGTTGATGTACTGGCGCTTGAGTTCCTGCTCGGCGCGATCCACCAGCGCCTGGTCATAAGGCCTGCCGTCGGCCAGGCCTACTTCGCGCAGGGCCTTTTTCAAGGCGTCTTTCTCAAATTCGCGCGAGCCCACGAAGTCCACGTCAGCCACGGTGGGTCGCTCTTCCACAATCACCACCAACACATTGCCCGAGACCTGCAGACGCACGTCTTTGAACAAACCCAAGGCAAACAGTGCACGAATGGTGGCTGATCCCTTGTCATCGGTGTATTGGTCGCCCACCCGCACCGGCAGGGAGGCAAACACGGTGCCTGGCTCCACCCGCTGCAGACCCTCTACGCGAATGTCGCTCACCGTGAAGGGGTCGACAGCCCAAGCTGTGGCAGCAAATAAAAGTCCCAGCAGGCCAGACACCGTGCGCAGGTGAAAACGATTAAGTTGATTTTTCATGAAATGCTGAAGTTGTTTTTGCGCCAGACCCGGCAGGTCTGGGCCCCGATTCACAGGTTATCCAAAGAGCTGCGGAATATAGCGGCTGCCGTCGTTCCAGAATGCAACCGACATCATCATGAACAGAAGCACCAGCCCTCCCTTCTGCAAGCGTTCCATCCACGCATCTGACACGCTTTTACCGGTCAGACTCTCCCAAAGATAGTACATGAGGTGTCCGCCATCAAGCACCGGGATGGGCAACAGGTTCAACACCCCCAGACTGACACTGATCAAGGCCAGAAACACCAAGTATTGCGTCAGGCCCATGCTGGCGGACTTGCCCGCATAGTCAGCAATGGTCAACGGACCGCTCAGATTTTTCAACGACGCCTCGCCGATCAGCATTTTGCCCATCATGCGCAGTGACAGCAGCGACACCTCCCAGGTGCGCACGACACCCCTGTACAAGCCTTCGAACACACCGTAGCGCACGTCGACCATGGCAGGCGGCTCGCCCACGAAGGCGTTGATTTTTCCCACCGTCAGGCTGGCTTCTTTTTCCAGCACCGGTGCAACGTTCAATTCCAGCGGGCGGCCTGCGCGCTCGATTCGCCAGAGGTTTTCACCACCCGCACGAATCAACTGGCGCAATTGCTGGCCATCCACCACAGGGGTGGTGCCAATCGCCAGCACCAAATCGTTTGCCTGCAAACCAGCTTTGGCGGCCGCACCACCCGCCATGACCTCGCCAATGATGGGGCGGGTCCACGGCCCCAGGATGCCAACTTTTTTCAGCAACTGCGCATCAGCCTCTTTGGCCCCCAGGCTGCTCATGTCCAACACGGCTTCGCGGGCTGCGGTGCCGGGGCGTGCGGTGTAGCTCAAGCGCACATCGCGTCCGTCCAAAGCGCCTCGGGTAAGCAGCCAGTGAAGTTCGCTGAACGATTGAATAGG
>JAYUXO010000209.1:0-10087 GCA_043753505.1 Comamonadaceae bacterium | reverse complement strand
TACCGGATTCGCCGCGCACCAGAATCGGTGCCATGCCGCGCGCCGCCTTGGCAATGCGGTCTTTAACCTGTTGCATGGCCTGCGAGCCGCCGACCAGGCGGTCAAGGGCCGATTCGCTGCCTGCAGACAAGGAACCCGGCAGTGTTGTGTTGGCACGCGCTCCACCCGTTCCATAGGCGGTGGGGGCGACAGCGGCTTTGAGGCCATTGGCCACGCCATGGCCTGCCACACCCGCCGCACCAGCACGGGATCGCGGTGAAGTGCCCTGCACAGCCGAGGCGACCACCGAGCGAAACTGTTTCAAGTCCACTGGTTTGGTCAAGTAGTCAAAGGCCCCTGCCTTCAGGGCTTCCACGGCGTTCTCAGCCGAGCCATAAGCCGTGATCACGATGCAACGCTCGGTGCGCTGGCGCTCTTGCAAGCTTTGCAGCAGCTGCAGACCCAGCCCGTCAGGCAACCGCATGTCGGTGATCACCACGTCAAAGGCATGGCTGTTGAGCTGCGCCAACGCTTCGCCCACGCTGCCTGCGGCTTCCACCCGGTAGCCCTCGCGCAACAGAGTCAACTCATACAGAGTACGCAAATCCGGCTCGTCATCAACGACCAGAATGTTGGCGGGGGAAATTGGGAGCTGTGAGGCCATGTGTGGAGGTGAGTCTTTACAGATGAATGTTAGCCGCGCGCAGGCTGCAGCGTGACCTCAAACGCGTTCCCGTCCGCCGGTTCGGGCAACGCATGGGGCTCGCGGCGGTACGCGATGGTGGCGTTGTAGCGCTGGCACAGCTCCCGGCAGATGTACAGGCCCAGTCCGCTGGAGCGGGACTCGGACGAAGAAAACGGCTCGAACAGATGTCGCTGAACCTCTGGCGTCAACGGCACGCCGTTGCTCCAGACGGACAAGCTTGGGTTGCCATCGACACCAACTTGCGTGATGACCCGGATGCTGGCAGGCGCGGTTTGCGCGTAGCGCAGTGCGTTGTCCAGCAGGTTCACCAGCAGGCGGCGCAGGTGGTCGGGCGCAAACATCACCTGCGCGTCAGCTGCGTCCAGCAACAGATGCAAGCGGTCAACTGGCAAATTGTGGGCCGTGCGGGCCTGACCGAGCCACTCGGCACATACGCTGGCCACAGTGGCATCCAGCGCCAGCGCGGGTGTGGCGCCGCCGCTGTGCTGCGACACCCGGGTCACGTTCAAAATCTCTTCCACGATTTGTGCCAGCCGCTGCCCGTTCTGGCGCACCATGCGCGCCAATTGCTGCTGGCCGGGTTGGTCCAGGTCTTCTTCCAGCAGGGCGTTGGCCTGCATGATGGCTGCCAGTGGGTTGCGGATTTCATGGGCCACCGCAGCCGACATGCGGCCCATTACTGCCAGCCGCTCGGTACGCAGTCGCGCTTCCATCTCGCGCAGGTCTTCCAGGAACATCACACACAAACTTTCGGCCAACGTATCGGGCACAACCGTGAGCCGGGTGCGCACATGTACTTGGCGCGCGCCCAACGCATCGCCGTCCATGCTCACATCAGCCAACTGCGGCGTGCGCCGTAAAAAAGTCAAGCGCGCCTGCTCCACCAGCGGCCGCCAGGCAGGCACATCGAGCAATGAAAACGGCGTGGCGTGCGCCGCATCACCCCCGCCCAGCAGGCGTTGCGCCGCCGGGTTGGTAGCCCGCACCAAGCCCTGCTCGTCGATCACCAACACGCCATCAGACAGCGTTTCGATAATGAGTTCGTTGACTTGCGTTTGAATGCGCGCAGCCAGCTCGCCGCTGCGCGCCGCGGCTTCTTCCCGCACGAGACGGGAGGCCAGCTGATTGGCCAAAAACGCCACCACAAAATAACCAATGCCGCTCAGACCCGACTGGAAAAACCGGGGCGTGATGTCTGCAGACGTTTGCAGCATGACCCACCACGCATCGGCCAGCAGTAGCAGAGTCACCACCGCCGCCGTACCAAACGCCAGCAGCATTGAGCCCAGCACGGACGCCAGCAACACGGGCAGGGCCAGCAGAGGTGCGTAGTTGATGCTGGCCGTTTGCAGCAGGTGCAGCAGCGCGTACACCGCAATGTCCACCACGAGAATAAACAACCATTGAACGGAAAAAGTGTTGCCGGGGGCCACAGGCTGGCTTAACAAGCGCACGGCCACGGTACTGGCCAGATAAGCCGCGCACAACAACACAGCCCACTGCGTGGCACCCTGGTTCAGGCCATACATGGCCGACAGCAGCACCAGTAACACCACCGCCACCACGACTCGTGCGGTCATGAAGGCGCGCCACAAGCGCACAAAGGCCGACGGTGTGGCGGCTGCCTCGCTCAGACCCAGCCACGACTGCGCTGCGCTGTCGGGAGCGGCGTGTCTTCTCAAGGACCGCGTTTCATGACGAGCCCGCGCGGGCTCATGACGACCCAGCGCTGGCGCGGTGTTCGGCGCTGCAATACAACTGCACGGCCGTTTCTTCGCCGCCGGGTACAGCTTCGCTGCGGGGCAGGTGCAGGCCGCAGTGGGCGCAGCGCACCATGTCCTGCGGGGCCTCAATGGTTTGGCCCACTGATGTTTGTGGCGGTTTGGCTTGCGCACGCTCAGCACGGCGGTTCATGCGCCAAACCCAGACACAGACCAGCACCACTAACAAAACAATGAGGTATTTCATACGCTGCGGCCTAGTAACACTTCCAGCACAAACCGCGAGCCCACATAAGCCAGCAGCAACAAACCCGCCCCCAGATATAGCACCCGCACGGCTTTACGCCCGCGCCAGCCAAAGCGGGCACGCCCCACCAGCAAGGCCGCAAACGTGGCCCAGGCCAGCATTGAAAACGCCGTTTTGTGGCCCCACTTCCACACCTGCCCGTACAAGTCTTCACTGAACAGAAAGCCCGCCAGCAATGTTGCCGACAGCAACACAAAACCAGCGGCCACGAAGCGAAAAGTCAGGCGCTCCAGGGTGAGCAGTGGCAGCCCGGTTTCCGTAGGCGCAGCCAATCGCATGTCTTTTTCAGTGCGCTGCATCAGCCATGCGTGCACCACCGCTGCAGCAAACAGACCGTACGAAGCAACGCCCACCGCAATGTGCAGCGCCAGCCACCGCGAGCTTTGCTGAGGAAGTGGTGAGCCAGGAAAAAACAGACCCAGCAAAACGGCAGCAGCGCCCAGCCCCGCCAGCGCCCAGCGCGCCCGCAGCTGTGGGAAAACCTGGCTCTCCACCGCATAGGCCGTGAGCACCAACCACGCCGTGACTGACACCGCTGGCGCAAACCCGAAACGGGAGGCCTCGCCCAGCAGGCTGTACAGCAGCCAGCAACCGTGCAACAACCACGCCACTAACAGGGCTGCACGCGCGGCGCTTTGGCTCAGGCGGGTCGCCGCCGCGGCGGGGACCGCGTAGGCCAGTGCTGCGGCCAGCGCCAGTGCCACGCTCAAGGGCGAAGCGCTGGCTAAAATCGTCGCTGGATTTACCAAAGTCATCGGCGCAGTTTAGTCTCTCACCTGGCCACGACGAGGCCACGGGCAAGCCGCTCACAGGGTTTTGTCAAACCCCACACCCCACGGACAACTCCCATCATGGCATCAGCTCTTACCGACAAACTTTCCCGCCTGGTTAAAGAAATGCGGGGCCAGGCCCGCATTACCGAGGGGAACGTGCAGGACATGCTGCGCGAGGTGCGCATGGCGCTGCTGGAGGCCGACGTGGCGCTGCCCGTGGTGCGCGACTTTGTGGCCCGCGTGAAAGAAAAAGCAATGGGTCATGAGGTCATGGGTTCGCTGTCGCCGGGCCAGGCGCTGGTGGGCATCGTCCACCGTGAGTTGGTGGCCACCATGGGCGAGGGCGTGAGTGACATCAACCTGGCCGCGCAACCACCCGCGGTGATCCTGATGGCGGGTCTGCAGGGCGCAGGCAAAACCACCACCACCGCCAAGCTGGCCAAGCATCTGATTGAAAAGCGTAAGAAAAAGGTGCTCACCGTCTCGGGCGACGTGTACCGCCCGGCCGCCATTGAGCAACTGAAAACAGTAACCAAACAAGCCGGCGCCGAGTGGTTCCCCAGTACGCCCGACCAGAAACCGGTTGATATTGCACTGGCCGCCATCGACTACGCCCGCAAGCACTACTTTGACGTGTTGCTGGTCGACACCGCCGGTCGGCTGGCGATTGACGACGCGCTGATGCGCGAAATCAAGGAACTGCATGCGGTGCTGAAACCGGTGGAAACCCTGTTCGTGGTAGACGCCATGCAGGGCCAGGACGCGGTCAACACCGCCAAGGCTTTCAGTGAAGCGCTGCCGCTGACCGGCATCGTGCTGACCAAGCTGGACGGCGACTCGCGCGGCGGCGCGGCGCTGTCAGTGCGCCAGATCACTGGCGCACCGATCAAGTTTGCCGGCGTGTCCGAGAAGATTGACGGTCTGGAGGTGTTCGACGCCGAGCGCCATGCCGGGCGCATTCTGGGCATGGGCGACATCGTCGCCCTGGTTGAGCAGGTCACGGCTGGGGTGGACGTGGAAGCCGCGCAAAAGCTGGCCGCTAAAGTCAAAAGCGGCGCTGGCTTTGATTTGAACGACTTTCTCTCGCAAATCCAGCAGATGAAAAGCATGGGTGGTATCAGCAGTCTGATGGACAAGCTGCCCAGCGAGATGACGTCCAAGATGGCCGGCAAGATGGGGCAGAACGACATGGACCGCGCCGAGCGCGACATTCGCCGCAAGGAAGGCATCATCCAGAGCATGACCCCGCTGGAGCGCCGCAAACCCGAGCTGCTCAAAGCCACCCGCAAGCGGCGTATTGCCGCCGGTGCTGGCGTTCAGGTGCAGGAAGTCAACCGGATGCTCAATGAGTTTGAGCAAATGCAGGGAATGATGAAGAAGATGAAGGGCGGCGGCTTGATGAAAATGATGAAGAAGATGGGTGGCATGAAAGGCATGGGCGGCATGCCCGGCATGCCAGGCACAGGGGGCGGGAAGCTCCCGTTTTAGGCAATTTCAAGGCGTTTAGGCTGTTCGCCCTTGTACAGTCTGCTCAAGCAGCTATAATTTTAATAGCAAATTGAACCCAAGACAATTGGGCTGTGGAGTATTTTGGTTGAAAACCTGCTGAGTCACTGGTGAGCTTTGAAGGGGTGGCACACCCCTTGCATCTATTCTTGAATACAAGTTTGGATGCTCAAAAATGGTGCACACCGCACACGCCACTGACCGCACGGTTAACGCAGAAGCCATTGCTCCACAGGCCTGGATTTCGCGTTTTGATTCACCCCTGCAGGCAACTTCCTCCGGTCCGCTGGCGGGGTTGGTGTTCGCCGCCAAAGACAACATTGATACCGTGGGCCTGCCCACCACAGCCGCCTGCCCGGCATTCGCTTACCAGCCCACCAGGCACGCTGCGGTGGTGCACAAACTGCTCGCGGCCGGTGCATCACTGGTGGGCAAAACCAATCTCGATCAATTTGCATGCGGTTTGAATGGGACCCGCTCGCCATATGGTGCGGTGCCCAATGCGATCAACCCGGTCTACGTATCCGGCGGGTCCAGCGCCGGCTCTGCATACGTGGTGGCCACGGGCCAGGTGGATTTCTCATTGGGTACCGATACAGCCGGCTCAGGCCGGGTGCCCGCGGGGTTAAACAACATTGTGGGTCTCAAACCTTCCAGGGGGTTGATCAGCGCGCGCGGGGTGGTGCCTGCGGCGCAAAGCGTGGACTGCATCTCGATATTCGCGCGCACGGTGAACGTGGCGGTGCAGGTGCTGCAGGTCGCCATGGGTTACGACGCGCAAGACCCGTACTCACGTGCGCTGGCGTTGCACACACAGGCCTTCGGTGCATTCCGGTTTGGCGTGCCCGACACACTGGAATTCTTTGGTGACACGCAAGCGCAGGCCGAATTTCAAGATGCCATTGCAAGGCTGCAGACCCTGGGCGGCACCCCCGTCACCATCCCCTGGCAACCGTTGGCCGATGCCGCTACCCTGTTATATGAAAGCGCGCTGGTGGCCGAGCGCTATCAAGCGATTCGCGGGTTCTTTGATGCGCATGAGCGTGATGTCATGGAGCCGGTGCGCAGCATCATTGCCAAAGGCCGCCAGTACCGTGCAGCAGACTTGTTTGAAGCGCAGACAGCTCTCAGAACCCTGAGCCAGCAAGCCGCGCAAATGTGGTCACCAGCTACCCAGGGCATAGACCTGCTGGTAGTGCCTACCGCGCCGACGCACTACACGATTGCGCAGATGCAGGCAGACCCGGTGGCACTGAACCGCAACCTGGGTGCCTACACCAACTTTGTGAACCTGCTCGACTACGCCGCGCTCAGCGTGCCCAGCAGCATCCGCGAAGACGGCCTGCCTTTCGGGATCACCTTGATTGGCCCTTGTGGCAGCGACTGGCAATTGGCGCAGCTGGGCCAGCGCTATCACCACGCCACCGGATTGACGCTCGGTGCAACGAGCGAGCCATTGCCAGCGATGCAAGCTATCACAGGCATCCAACCGGCTCAAAGCATTCGCGCAGCAGAGCTGACGGTTCGCGTAGCGGAATTGACGGTTCGCGTAGCGGTGGTCGGTGCTCACCTGTCCGGTATGCCGCTGAACAGCCAGCTCACCGAGCGCGATGCGGTGCTCGCGGGGCAGGCAGAAACCGCACCCGACTACCGCTTTTTCGCATTACCCGGCACCACGCCGCCCAAGCCCGGCCTGCTGCGCGTGGCACCCGGTACCGGTTACCGCATTGCCCTGGAGTTGTGGGACATGCCGGTGACAGCCTATGGCTCGTTTGTTGCGTTGATTCCTGCGCCGCTGGGCATTGGCACCTTGAACTTGTCCGATGGCAGCACCGCACAGGGTTTTCTGTGCGAGGCCCTGGCCTGTGATGGCGCACAAGACATCTCGCACACCGGCGGCTGGCGCAACTACCTGGCTGCAACAGCCGCTACCCGTTCTGTTCTTTCCTGACTGACTCTTGGAGATTCTTGATGACCTCGCTTAAACGCCGCTCGCTCCTGAAAGCTGCCACGCTGACCCCTATTGCCAGTACCGCGCTAGTGGGCACAGCCCAAGCGCAAGACCGCAAAGACACGCTGCTAGCGGCCAACGAACTGGGCCCCAACATGCTGGACATTCATGGTCTGGGTGCCAACCGCCCCAGTTACAGCGTGGCCTGGAATGCCTATGACCGCCTGATGACCTACGGCCGCAAAAAGGGGCCCGACGGCAACCCCATGTACGACTTCACCAAGCTGGAGCCCGAGTTGGCGGCCAGCTGGAAGATGGACGCCGACGGCATGGGCGTCACTTTCTCGCTACGCAAAGACGCCAAGTTTCACGACGGCACACCCGTGACTGCCAACGACGTGAAATGGAGCTACGACCGCGCGCTGGCGATGGGCGGCTTCCCCACCTTTCAAATGAAGGCGGGCTCGCTCGAAGACCCTGCGCAGTTCAAAGCGGTGGATGCACACACCTTCTATGTGAAGTTCATCCGCAAAGACAAGTTGTCCATGCCCGACATGGCGGTACCCGTGGCCTCTGTCTACAACTCAACCCTGGCCAAGAAAAACGCCACTGAAAAAGACCCATGGGCCGCCGAATGGCTCAAGACCAACGAGGCCGGCGGGGGTGCCTACAAGGTGGCCAGCTGGAAGCCCGGCCAGGAAATTGTTTACGAGCGCTTTGATGAGTGGAAGAGTGGTCCGATGCCCAAAATCAAACGCATCATCCAGCGCGATGTGCCTTCGGCCGGAAACCGCAGGGCCTTGCTGCAAAAGGGCGACATCGACATCACCTACAACCTGCCCCCCAAAGATTTTTCAGACTTTGCGGGCGACAAGGGCACGTTAAAAGTAGCCAGCATGCCGATTGAAAACTCGGTTTTTTACCTGGGCATGAACACGGCAAAAGCCCCGTTCAACAACGTCAAGGTGCGTCAGGCAGTTGCGTGGGCGTTGCCTTACGACCGGATGCATGAGTCGGCCTTTTACCAGCGGGGGGCTAAACAGTCGGGCGGTACGGGCGACATCAAAACCCCGGTTTGGCCCCAGCCGCATGGCTTCAAGACCGACCTGGTCAAGGCCAGGCAGTTAATGGCTGAATCCGGTGTTGGCCCGATCGAGACAGCATTGAGTTTTGACCTGGGCTCGGCCACCGTGTCTGAGCCCGCAGCCATCCTGATTCAGGAGGCGCTGGCGCAAATCGGCATCAAACTGACCATCAACAAAGTGCCTGGAGCGAACTGGCGTGCTGCCCTGCTGAAGAAAGACATGTCCATGATCATCAACCGCTTTGGCGGCTGGCTGAACTACCCGGAGTATTTCTTCTTCTGGTGCTACCACGGGCAAAACGCAGTGTTCAACACCATGAGCTACCAGAACCCCGTGATGGACAAACTGATCACCAATGCCCGCTTTGCCGAAAGCAAACCGCTGTACGACGGCATGGTCAAGGACATGGTGAAGCTAGCCTATGACGAAGTGCCCCGCATTCCGCTGGTGCAACCCGTGCAGGACGTGGCTATGCAAAACAATATTTCCGGCTACACCTACTGGTTTCACCTGGAGCCGGACTACCGGCAGTTGGTGAAGGCATGAGACAGATTGTGAATTTCGCCCTTCCCTACCCTCCCCCGGAAGGGGGGGGAGACAAGACGTCATGCCCCTGACCATCCTCAAACGCCTGCTCGGTACGCTGCCCAACCTGCTGGGCATCGTCGTCATCACCTTCCTGCTTACCCGCGCGCTGCCCGGTGACCCGGCGGCTTTCTTCGCGGGCCCGGCGGGCACGCAAGAGGCGGTGGAGCAGGTGCGTGAGAAGCTGGGGTTGAACAAATCGCTGCCTGAGCAGTTTGTGATTTACGTGAAAGACCTGGCCGCAGGCAATCTGGGCCAGGCCTTGTCGACCGGGCAGCCGGTGCGCCAGGAATTGCTGGCACGGCTCCCGGCCTCCCTGGAGCTGGTGCTGGCCTCGCTGGTGTTTGCGGTGGCCATTGCCATTCCGCTGGGCGTGGCGGCTGCGCAGCGGCCCAACTCCTGGGTAGACCATGCGTGCCGATTGGTCACCACCGCCGGGGTGTCGCTACCCACGTTTTTCACCGGGCTGCTACTCACTTATGTTTTGTACTTTTTGCTGGGCTGGGCACCGTCGCCTATCGGGCGACTTGACCCCTACCTGACCGCGCCCGCAACCCTCACCGGCATGTACACGGTAGACAGTTTGTTGGCGGGCGACGTGAAGTTGTTTCTGGCCAGCGCCAGTCAGCTGCTTCTGCCGGTGCTGACCCTGGGCATTTTTGTTCTCGCTCCGATTGCCCGTATGACCCGCGCCTCCATGCTGCAAGTGCTGTCAGCCGACTTTGTGCGCACCGCCCGTGCCTCGGGCCTGTCGGGCACCACCGTACTGGTGCGCTACGCCTTGCGCAACGCGTTGCTGCCGGTGGTGACCACTCTGGGCATGGTGTTCAGCTTTCTGCTGGGCATGAGCGTGATTGTGGAAAAGGTGTTTGCCTGGCCGGGTGTGGGCTCGTTTGCGCTGGAAGCCCTGGTGGCCAGCGACTATGCGCCGGTACAGGGTTTTGTGTTGACCATGGCGGTGCTGTACACGCTGCTCAATCTGGTGATTGACCTGCTGTATGTCGTGATTGATCCGCGCGTGCGGTTGGGGGAATAGGGTGAGCCTGTTTTGCGCTGTATTGACGCCTTGCCCTTCCGGGGGAAACAGGTCTTGCTCCTTCCCCTTCTGGGGGAAGGGGAAGGAGCAGGATTTATGACAAATGCCGCTACAGCCCAGGCAATACCTGCTCAACCAGCTACACAAAAGATAGCAAACAAGTCTTTCTGGAGTCACGCCCGTTACGTGCTGGCCGACAACCCATTCACTCTGGTGGCCGCCATCCTGTTCGCGCTGTTCGTGCTCGCAGCCATCGTGGGCCCTTGGATCGCCCCCTACGGCCCGCTGGCCACCAACGTGGGCACGCCGCTCACACCGCCCAGCGGCAAACACTGGTTTGGCACCGACGCTTTGGGCCGCGACATCTTCTCGCGCGTGTTGGTGGCCACGCGGATTGATTTTGTGATTGCGCTGTCGTCAGTCGCCGTTTCGTTTGCC
>JAYUXO010000208.1:0-4115 GCA_043753505.1 Comamonadaceae bacterium | reverse complement strand
CTGGAAAGCGTTTTCATACACAAAAGTTGCCTAACTGCGGTTGAATTGACGCCCACCTATAACGGCCGTTTGCGCTCTTGAATCGACTGGCACGCTGTGCAATAGGGCGTCGCCGGCATGGCCACCAAGCGACGCAAATCGATCTCATCGCCACACCGCTGACAGCGCCCGAAGCTGCCGTCATGCAGGCGGTACTGCGCAGCAAGTACCTGTTCCAGCTCAAAGGCAACTTGCTCAGCTTGTGCGTCGTCCAGAGTGGCCTGGGCGCGTCGTGTTGCCAGATCTTTGAAATCGGAAACCTCTCTGGCTTCTGGCTCGCCGACTCGTTCAGGCCAGTCTTCATTGGTGCGCAATGCTGCCCTTAGCTCTTCTTCCTTTTGGGTCAGCAAATGGGTAAATCGTGTCGCCTGATTCTTGTCATAAATTTGCATGGGGAGCCTCATTGAACGTGGCGCTCATTCTGGGCAGCGCAGGAGCGCAGTGCCTTGATCTAGCGCAAGTCACACCGCTTTCATGCAGCCGCTCCGCTTCGGGCTGGTGCGCTGACCCAGGTTGTCAGGCTTGAGAAACGGCATGAACACCAACCGTCGAAAAAGTCGCCCAATTGCTATTAATGTGATAGCTGCTTGAGCAGAATCTAAAAGGGCTATTAGGTTATTTTCATGAAAATGCAGCAATCTGGTGTGTTGCGAGCTGACGTGTTTACTGCGTTCATTTCCATTGGGTGGTGCTGCCTGGTGCCCAACGCATGTCTTGCTATTGATCTGTGTCAATAGCTGGCCTACCTTCCGACGCTAGTCTTGCGCCATGCATGCTCGTGCCCGTTTGCTTCCACCTGCCTTCGAGACAATTGGCATGGAGCCCATCGATTTGTCCGAGGGGTTCGGGGTGCCTGGCTCGCAGCATCTGGAAGTGTTTGACAACCCTGAAGACTGGGCAGCTTTTAGCCGAGACGCTGATGCGACAAATCGGTGGGAATCTCAAGTGCTGGTACGCGGCATGCATTGCGCCGCTTGCTCGTTGACGCTGGAGCGGACGCTATTGGGCATAAAAGGCGTGATAGCGGCTCATGTGAGTGCTGCCAGCGGGCGTGCCAGTGTCACGTGGTCTTCAGCGTTGACCAGTCCTTCAATCTGGATGGCTGCACCGCTAGCGTTGGGCTACCAACTTTTGCCTGCTTCTGACGCATTTGCGACGGGCGACAGTCGCCAGCAAGAACGGCTGGTGTTGTGGCGCTGGTTGGTGGCCGGGTTTTGCATGATGCAGGTGATGATGTATGCGGCTCCGGCCTACTTCTCACAGCCAGGCGATATCACGCCAGACATTGAAAAGCTGCTGCGGTGGGCGTCCTGGGTGCTTTGCCTGCCGGTGGTGATTTTCTCAAGCCAACCCTTTTTCATTAGCGCTTTTCGGGATTTGCGCAGGCGCAGCATCAGCATGGATTTGCCGGTGGCACTGGGGATTGCGGTGACCTTTGCGGTCAGTACGGCAGCCACCTATGAACCTCAGGGCTGGTGGGGGCGGGAGGTGTACTTTGACTCGCTGACCATGTTTGTCTTTTTCCTGCTCTCCGGCCGCTTTCTGGAACAACGCTTGCGTAGCAACACGGCGGGTTCGTTGGGCGCGCTGATGCAGCGCCTGCAGGCCAGTGTTGAACGGCAGATGGCTGACGGAAATTTTGAGCGGGTGGCCACGCGGCGCCTTAAACCAGGCGATGTGATTCGGGTGATGCCGGGCGAGGCATTTGCAGCCGACGGCACCGTTGTGGCAGGTGATACGTTGGCAGACGAAGCGCTGCTGACTGGCGAGTGCCACCCCGTGGAGCGGCCCCTGGGGGCATCCGTGATCGCCGGAAGCTACAACCTGTCAAACGCTGTCCAGGTGCGTGTGGACAAAGTAGGTGCCGATACACGCTACGCTCAAATCGTCGCCTTGATGCAGCGAGCATCCGTGGAAAAGCCGCGCCTGGCGGTGCTGGCAGACAGGGTTGCCAAACCTTTCTTGATGTTTGTGCTGCTGGCTGCGGCCGGTGCAGCAGCCTTCTGGTGGAGTAACGATCCCTCCCGTGCGTTGATGGCGGCGGTGGCGGTGCTGGTGGTGACCTGCCCGTGTGCGCTGTCTCTGGCCACACCTACGGCCATGCTCACGTCTGCCGGTCTGCTGGCGCGCCATGGCGTGCTGGTGAGGCACTTGCAGGCAATTGAATCGCTGGCGGAGATTGACACCGTCGTTTTTGACAAGACGGGTACCTTGACCGAGGCGTCGATGAGTTTGCGTGCGATGCAAACCCGTGAGGGCGTGACGCATGGGCACGCTTTGCAATGGGCTTCAAGCCTGGCGCAGCATTCGCTGCACCCGGTGTCCCGTGCGCTGGTTTTGGCAGCCAACGAAGCCGGTGAGTCAAACAGGTTTGAATTCAGGCATGTGAAAGAACTGTCGGGGCAGGGCCTTGAAGGGCAGCTGGCTGGGGACGCACCAAACGGTCTACGCGGAAACTTGAGGCTGGGTTCGGCACGTTTTTGTGAAGTGCAAGCTACGCCGTCACAGGTGCTACAGGCCTGGCTGGCGGACGATTGTGGCTGGATTGCCCGATTTGAGTTCGAGGAAACGGTTCGCACCGATGCGGATGCAACCGCATCGGCTTTGCAGAACAAAGGCTTTGAGCTGCATCTGTTTTCGGGTGACACCACGGTCAGTGCGCAGCGCGTTGCCAGCATGCTGGGTATTGATATTGGCAACGTGCAGGGCGACTGCACCCCGCAAAGCAAGCTGGACTTGATACAGGCGCTGCAAAAAACAGGCCGCAAAGTAATGATGGTGGGCGACGGCCTGAACGATGGCCCGGTGTTGGCAGCAGCCAATGTATCTGTGGCGGTGGGCTGTGCGGTGCCGCTGGCACAAGCGCAGGCCGACTTCGTGGTGCCAGGAGCGCAGTTGTTGATCGTGCCTGCCATGCTGGCGCATGCACGCCGCACCATGCATGTGGTACGGCAAAACCTGTGGTGGGCGGCTGCCTACAACGTGACTTGTGTGCCGCTGGCGCTGTCTGGGTGGCTGCCTGCATGGCTTGCCGGGCTGGGTATGGCGCTCAGTTCGATATTGGTCGTGGCCAACGCGGCGCGCCTGGCGCATTTCAAGGCCGGTCGCTGATGGATGTTTTGTTTCTTCTCGTGCCCCTGTCTGTTTTGCTGGCGCTTGGCGTGATGGGCTTGTTGGCCTGGGCTGTCTGGTCTGGTCAGTTTGAAGACATGGAACAGGAAGGGCAGCGTATTTTTCAGGACGACGTTGAAAAATCCCGACAGCAGTCACCACCTGACGCACGCGCTTGATCTACATCAATACGAGCATGCAACACCATCAACACACTAAAGCCTTCGCCTGGATAACAAAGCAGAGGGCTTCTTGATGAGTGCAGTACTTTCGACCCCACAGATCCAACTTCCCGCAGTGCGCTGGTCTGCATCGCACGCCAGCACCTACAACGACAAGATCGTGCGCCAGTTCACCGTGATGGCGGTCGTCTGGGGTGTCGTGAGCATGCTGGTGGGTGTGTTTATTGCGGCCCAGATGGCATGGCCAGAACTGAACTTTGGCATCGCCTGGCTGTCGTTCGGACGCCTGCGTCCGTTGCACACCAATGCAGCCATTTTTGCCTTTGGCGGCTGCGCGCTCTTTGCTACCAGCTACTACGTGGTGCAACGAACTTGTCAGGTGCGCATCATTTCAGACAAGCTGGCGGCATTTCATTTCTGGGGTTGGCAGGCAGTGATTGTTGCTGCGGCCATTTCGCTCCCCATGGGTTTTACCCGTGGCAAGGAGTATGCAGAACTTGAATGGCCGATTGCCATATTGATTGCATTGACCTGGGTGGCCTATGCCATTGTGTTTTTCGGCACGGTCGGCATTCGCAAGATCAGGCATATCTATGTTGCCAATTGGTTTTACGGCGCTTTCATTCTTGCCGTGGCTATGCTGCATATCGTGAATGCTGCAGTGGTGCCGGCTGGCTGGATGAAGTCTTATTCGGCCTACGCAGGCGTGCAGGACGCCATGGTGCAGTGGTGGTACGGACACAACGCGGTGGGATTTTTCCTGACGGCCGGTTTTCTGGGAAT
>JAYUXO010000207.1:0-4133 GCA_043753505.1 Comamonadaceae bacterium | reverse complement strand
TAGCCCAAACCACCGGTACGCCCTACGCGAGTCGCGAGGACGCCATGCGCTTTGCCGACGACCTGGCCGCCCGCCGTGACCTGAACCCCGCCTGGGTGCGCCAGGCCATTGGTGATGCACAGCACCTGCCCCGTATCGGCCAGCTCATACTGCCGCCTGCTGTGGGCACGGCAAAAAACTGGGCGGTGTACCGCAGCCGGTTTGTCGAGCCCATCCGCATCCGCGCCGGTGTGCGCTTCTGGCAAGCGCATCGCGAGACCTTGGCCCGCGCTGAGGTGGAGTACGGCGTGCCAGCAGACATCATCGTGGGCGTGATTGGCGTGGAGAGCATTTACGGCCAGCAAATGGGCACCTTCCGCGTGATCGACGCGCTGGCCACGCTGACGTTTGACTTTCCGGCCCGCCACCCCCGCGCGCAGGCCCGCACCGAATTTTTTCGCGGTGAGCTGGAGCAGTTTTTAAGCCAGCAAAGCCGCAGCGACACGGACCCGATGAAACCTTTGGGCAGCTACGCCGGTGCCATGGGCATGCCCCAGTTCATGCCCAGCAGCCAGACGCGCTACGCGGTGGACTTTGATGGCGACGGCAAAGTGGACCTGACCAGCCCCGGCGACGCGATCGGCTCGGTGGCCAGCTACCTCAAAGGCTATGAGTGGAAAACCGGCATGCCCACACACTACCCCGTGCGATTTGATGCCGCCACGCTGGACAAAGACGCCCTGCTCGCGCCCGACATCCTGCCCAGCTTCAGCGTGGCCAGCTTCGCCGCCAAAGGCGCAGTGCTGGACGGGGAAGCCGCCCGTCACATTGGCCCGTTGGCGCTGATCGAGCTGCAAAACGGGAGCGCTGCGCCCAGTTACGTGGCCGGCACCGAAAACTTTTACGTCATTACCCGCTACAACTGGAGCAGCTACTACGCGATGGCGGTCATTGAGTTAGGGCAGGCGGTAAAAGCGGCGATGGTTGCGCCGTAAGTTCGTTTAGCGCAACCAGCACGCGTTGAACCTGCTGCGCCCGGCTCTCCCCAAAATCGCGACGGAACAGCCGCATCGTGGGATACCACGGCGAATCGCCGCGGCCCTGCAGCCAGCGCCAGTCAGCATTCGGCGGCAGCAGCACCCACACCGGCTTGCCCAAAGCACCCGCCAGGTGCGCCACCGCGCTGCACACGGTGATCACCAGGTCCAGGTTGGTTATTTGCGCCGCGCTGTCGGCAAAGTCGTGCCACTCAGCAGTGAAATCAAGCAGCCGTTGGGGCGCAATGTCGGTGTAGGCACCACCACTTGCTTTTTGAAGGCTGAAGCACTGCACTTGCGGCACTTGTATCAAGGGCAAGAAGTCACTCAGGGCCATGCTGCGGTTGCGGTCGTTCACCTGGGTCGCATGCCCGGCCCAGGCCAAGCCGATCCTCAACTGGCCTTGCCAGGGAGAAAGGCGTGCGTGCCAGTGCGCCAGCCGGGGCTGCGGTGCAACCAGATACGGCACGTGCGCCGGAATGCAAGGCAGCGAAGTTTGGTAGTGCATGGGCAAATCCAGCAGCGCCACCTGGCTGTCCACCGCCACCGTCAAATCCGGCGAGTCGCACAAATCCTGCTTCACGCAGGTCAAGCCCGGCATGCCTTCCAACAAGGTCACCAACATCGGCGGCACGGCGGCGAACACAGTGGCACCGTCCGCTTGCAGCAGCGCCACATAGCGAATGAACTGAATCACATCGCCAAACCCCTGCTCGGCAAACACCAGCACACGCCGCCCCGCAAGCGGCTGGGTCTGCGGCCCTTGCCATTGAAGAGCCACTTGAAAAAACGCTGGACGAACCAGGCCCGGGCTGTCTTCCCAGCGGTGGGCATATAGCGGCCAGGCTTCCTGCAAGCGGCCGGTCAGCAGCAGTACCAAAGCCAGGTCCAGCCGGGCCGGACCAAAGCCGGGGCGCAGATCCAACGCCCGACGCAAATGGGTTTCCGCTTCTTCACATCGGTTCAAATGCAGCAAAGCGGTGCCCAACATGCGCACCGCATGCGCATCCCAGGGCTTCAGGGCAACCGCTCGCTGCGCATGCACCAGCGCGCCAGCAGGCTCTTGCACCCGCCACAGCACACCTGCCAAGTCCACATGCGCCTCGAAAAAATCGGGATCCATGCCCAGCGCCTCCCGGTAACGCGCCACTGCGGCATCCAACTCGCTTAACTGCTCCAGACAAAACCCCCAATGCAGCAAGATGGCCCCGTCACCCGGCTTGGTGGCATGCAACTCCTGATACAGCGGCGCCGCCTGCGCATACCGCCCCTGCGCCAGCCGGTGCTCCGCCAATGCCAGCAAAGCAGCGGCGCGCGGGGCTTCAAGCAGGGTGGGTTGCCAGCGGGTCATGGAGCCGTGTATTGTGCCGACGGCAAGTCTTGGCTTGCCTGAAGAACAAATTCGGAAAAACTTGTACTTGTGGCAAGGTCAACGATGCCTTCGATGGTGAGCCACTACACAAATCATGCTCAGCGTTCGTAATATCTACATATGTATGCACGCCTTTATGTAGAAACCTAGGTCATCAGCTATCTGGCTGCCCGACCGGGCGCGGACGCCATCAACGCGACACGTCGATATTTTTCTTACCTTGGCAGTCGCGCGGTGCGGTGGATCTGCTGGTTTCAGACGCCGTTTTGGCCGAAGTTCAGATTGGGGACGATGAAGCCGTACGAAACCGGCTGGTGTATTGCAACACCCCAGCATTCCTGGACATGCATCCGGATGTGGAAGCGCTTGCTACCTACCTTCTTCAAACCAAGGCATTACCCGCGAAGGCTTTTACAGACGCGGTGCACATTGCAATTGCGGCGCTCCACGAGATCAGGTTTATCGCTAGTTGGCGTTTCAGGCATATCGTCGGGGCGGTGGCGCGCAGGAACATAGAAATGGCTCTTGCGCAAGCCGGTTCATCTATCCCGTTGATTGCCACGCCGGAAGAAATTTTGGAGAGCTTGAGATGGAAAAACTCAGATCCTGTGATGAAAGAGGTATGGCAAGCCAAAGAGACGAATGCTAAAAAATTCAAGAACCTGGCTGCGGACTTGGCATACCTGCGACAGCAGGCTAAGTGCATACACGGCGGAGGTCGAGTTGCGTGTCAACACGGGGCGACTGACGCAACATAACCACATACCCGCAATGCAGCCTACTGTGAGCTTGTTTCCAGATCGTTGCAGACCATCCCATCCAACCGCCTGTGCATCAACCCGAACCACACCGGCGGCACCGCTGCCAGTAGCAGACAGCCTGCATAACCGGTAGGCAACTGCGGCCCCGGTAGCGCTTGCAAGGTGGCATAGGGCTTCCAGGCGTGCATGTGGTGGTCGGAGTGGCGTTGCAGGTTGGCCAGCACGCTGTTGCTGACCACGTGGTCGGCGTTCCAGGCGTGGTTCATCGCGAAGGGCTCGCGTTTGCCGTCGGGGCTGACTTTGCGGCTCAGGCCGTAGTGCTCGATGTAGTTCACGGTTTCCAGAAGCCAGATGGCACATAACGATTGGCCCAGCCAGAACACTATAATTTTTGTAGCTGCTCCAGCAATCAACACAAGGGCTAGAGCCCCATTCAATACACAACACCACAGCAAGGGGCTGTGTAACCAGCTCTTGCCACGCTGCTGCAATCGCTGCGATTCGAGCCGCCAGGCGTTGGCCCAACTGCCCCACACCGTGCGCGGAAAAAACCGCCACAGGCTTTCACCCCGGCGGGCACTGGCCGGGTCGTCCAGCGTGGCAGCGCGGGGGTGGTGGCCGCGGTAGTGCTCCACCATGAAGTGGCCGTAGCACACGCTGGTCATCAACACCCAGCCGCAAACGCGGTCGATTTTTGACTTGCTATGGCCCAGTTCATGGGCAAATGTGATGCCTTGCGAGCCCGTGATAAAGCCGACGCTGAAAGCTATACCCAATACAGTCACCCAATCGGCCTGCGTAACTGCGTAAGCGCCAGCAGCAATCAGCACCAGTTGCAGCAACACATACAGCCGTAGCACGGCGCTGAAATAGGTCATGCGAGTCTGTGGCGCAACCGCAGCGGGTGAATGCTTGCCGCCGGGCATAAATACGTCCACCAGCGCAATGCCCCACCAGATCACCAGCGTCCACAACGCAGCCTGC
>JAYUXO010000206.1:0-4136 GCA_043753505.1 Comamonadaceae bacterium | reverse complement strand
CCTGGCTGAAAACGATGGGGTCGCCCTTTTTCTGCGCCAGGCTCACGCCCACGATTTCGTCCTTGAACTTGCCGGCATCCTGCGCAATGGCCGCTTTGTTCTGGCTGCCCAAGGCCAGTGCGTCCTGCATGTCGCGGGTGATGCCGAAGGCCTTGGCCACGTTCTCGGCCGTCATGCCCATGTGGTACTGGTTGTACACGTCCCACAGGCCGTCCACGATCATGGAATCGATCATTTTCCAGTCGCCCATGCGCTGACCATCACGCGAGTTGTTCAGCACATGCGGCGACGCGCTCATGTTCTCCTGGCCACCAGCGACCACGATGTCGCTGTCGCCCCAGGCCACGGCCTGGGCAGCCAGCATCACGGCTTTGAGGCCCGACCCGCACACGGCGTTGATGGTCAAACCAGGCACTTCTTTGGGCAGCCCGGCTTTCATGAGTGCCTGACGCGCGGGGTTTTGGCCAACGCCAGCGGTGAGCACCTGGCCCATGATGACTTCGCCAATCTGCGCGGGGTCGAGCCTGGCGCGGGCAATGGCTTCGCGAATGACGATGGCACCCAAATCGGTCGCCGAGGTCTTGGCCAGCGCGCCACCAAACTTGCCGACGGCGGTGCGGGCGGCTGAAACGATGACGATGTCTTGCATGTTGAGTTGCTCCTGTTGGTTGATAGTGTTGAGTCAAACGATTTTGAACGCAAAGGACGCAAAAGTTACGCAAAGTTCGCAAAAGAACAGCCAAAACCACGGCACGAATTTTTTGCGTTCTTTGCGAAACCTCTGCGCTCTTTACGTTCGAAAAATTTCAAGCCTTGGCCTTCACATAACGACCCGGCGCGGGTTCGATCGCTTTGTATTTTCCACTGCCGTAGATCTTGGGTGCAGGCATCATTTTCCCGGCGTGACCTGCCAACCACTGCGACCAATCGGTCCACCAACTGCCGGGGTGTTCCGTCGCACCGCTGAGCCATTCGGCCTGGGTAGCTGGCAACTCGCCGTCGGCGCGTATCCAGTGGCTGCGCTTGTTTTTGGCGGGTGGGTTGATGACACCGGCAATGTGGCCTGACGCGCCCATGACAAAGCGCTTGGGTCCGCTCCAATGCTGCACAGACGCGTAAGCCCCGCCAATGGGCACGATATGGTCTTCTCGCGAACCATAAAGGTAGACCGGTATGTCCAGCAGGCCCAGGTCGAATTTTTCCCCGCACACGGTCAGTTGGCCAGGCTTGACGAGGTTGTTTTCAAAATAGGTGTTGCGCAGGTACCAGGCGTAAAACGGGCCGGGCAGGTTGGTGGCGTCGCTGTTCCAGTAAAGCAGGTCGAACGCGGGTGGGGTTTCGCCTTTCAGGTAGTTGCCCACCACATAGTTCCACACCAGGTCGTTAGGGCGCAAAAGGCTGAAGGTGCTGGCCAGTTCCTGGCCTTTCATGAGGCCACCCTGCCCTAGCTGGTTTTCGCGGTACTTGACAAAGTCTTCGGTGATGAACACGTCGAGCACACCGGTGTCTGAAAAGTCTAAAAAAGTAGTCAGCAAGGTGGCTGAGGCGGCTGGCTTTTCACCGCGGGCGGCCAACACAGCCAAGGCGGTGGCCAAAATCGTGCCGCCGACGCAAAAGCCCAGAGCGTTGATTTGCCTGGATTTGGTGATGGCTTGAACGGTGTGGATGGCCGTGATGGCGGCATGCTCGATGTAGTCGTCCCAGGTTTTATGGGCCATCGATTCGTCAGGGTTGCGCCAGCTGACCACAAACGTACGGTGTCCTTGCGCCACCGCATAACGAATCAGCGAGTTCTCGGGCTGCAGGTCCAGGATGTAAAACTTGTTGATGCAGGGCGGGACCAGCAAAAACGGCAGGGCGTGCACCTTGTCCGTGAGCGGCTTGTACTCAATCAGCTGAAAAAAATCGTTTTCAAACACCACGGCACCTTCGCTGGTGGCCACGTTCACACCCACCTCAAACACGCTTTCGTCCGTCATCGACACATGGCCCTGGCGCAAGTCGTGCAACAGGTTTTGCAGGCCTTTGGCAATGCTTTCGCCCTTGGTTTCAATGGCTTTTTGCTGCGCCTCGGCGTTCAGCGCCATGAAGTTGCTGGGTGCCGAGGCGGCCAGCAATTGTTCGGTGGCAAAGCGGATGCGGGCACGGGTTTTTTCGTCGGCCTGCACGGCCTGCGCCATGCCGGTCAGCGCGCGGGCGTTCATGGCGTAAGCGGCAGCTGCAAAGGCGGCTACTGGGTTATGCGCCCACGCAGGATTGGCGAACCGCTTGTCTTGCGAGACGGGGTTACCCTTGAGGCTTTGGTTCCACAACTCGGTGGCCTCCTGGACATAACGCTGTTGCACCGCAGAGAGCTGCTCAGGTTCAAAACCCATTGGCCTGGCAGCAGATGGCGTGCTGGTGGCTGGGTCAGCACCAAAAAACTGCTGCATTTGCTGCGCCAATTGCGCCATGTCCGGGAAGTTGGAGAAGTTGTTCATGTTGTTTGTCTCGAGCAAAGGTTGTTCTGTATGTATCTGGTTGCGATTGCCTGGATTTACGTGGTGCTGATGATGGCGGTGGCCGAAGCCACCAATGTCAACGGCACGGTGCTAGGTGCGATTGTGACCTTTGTCCTTTACGGTGTCGCGCCAGTGACCTTGTTGATTTACCTGATGCGCGCACCGGGTCGGCGTCGCGCCATCAAGGCGCGCGAGGCAGCTGAATTACAGGCGCAACGTCTGGCAGATTCGCCCCTTGCTGTCACGGTCCCCGCATCAAACGCGCCAGATGCAAGCAGCCATGCGCCCGGTGCTGCCCCGGACAGCGGCGTCGCGCCGGTGCGAAAAGAACTTTGACGGGTTGGCCACGGTGCACCAGGCATCGCTGCCGTCGTTGCCAAAGACCTGTGTCGCCACATTCAAACCCAGCGCCGCCAACCGCTGACGGGCCAAGGCTGGCAGGTCGGCCAGCCATTTACCAGGGCCATGGGGTGTGAAGTGCTGTTCGGCCTGCGTTTCATGCGCCATAAACGCAGTGCGCACTTCGTTGCCCACCTCAAACGCCTTGGGTCCAATGCAGGGGCCAAGCCACACGAGGGTTTGATTTGCTACATTATTGATAGCTGCTTGAGCAGTATTTTCAAGGGCTAGAGCACCAAAATGCTTAAAAACCGCTTCCAGCACACCGCCCACTCCCGGTTCGCCCACCAAGCCGCGCCAGCCCGCGTGCGCGGCGGCAACGGCGGTGCCATGCGTATTGGTGAACAAAACGGGCAAACAGTCAGCCACCATGATGGTGCATGCCAGGTTTGGCAGGCTGGTGAGGCAGGCATCGGCCTGCGTGCCATCGGGGGTGTCGTTTTGCAGTACGAGCACGTGCGCACCATGGATTTGACGCAAAAAAACGGGTCTCGCACGGATGGCCTGCGCCAGCACCTGCCGGTTGGCCGCGACCGCCTGCACCGCATCGCTGACGTGGTCGCCCAGATTCAGGCTGTCAAAAGGCGGCACCGAGTGGCCACCTGCACGGATGGTGAACAGGGCGCGAATGTTGGGCGGTGCAGGCCAATCGACAGGGAGCATGTTGTCTTCGGTGGTGGCGCTGTTGCGCTGATCATTCAGTGGTGGCGCTGCTGCGCTACGTGCAAAACCTGCAATATCTCGATCTGCGTGGCGCTCGCCCGTTCACCCACGCTGTCCAATTGGCGAACTGCCATCGCTGTCCAGATCATCTGCATAAACAATTTTTCAGGCACCGTATTTTTTGAACACTGCTTCCACTTCTTCATCAGTCGCAAACTCATCCCGATCAGCTGCCGCAATCGCTTCTTTAAGTGCCTGCGCCTGCGCAATACGCCAGTCCAGGTGGTCGCTCAAGGCGTTGGCTGTGATCGTGCCCTTGGATTGGCCCACCATCCGGGCGTAGCCATCCAGTCGGGCTCGAATATTTTGAGATAACCGCACGTTGAATTGCGCTTTGGCTATAGCGGTCATATGAGCTCCTGTAAATGATGTGATGACGACTGCTATCAACAGCCAGCATTGTCCTGAACATCCGTCTATTTGCTACAAATCAAGCTTCGAAATCCGGGCATCTGGACGGCTGGGCCTGGTCAAACGCCGTCAGTTTCATGCACGCATCAAACGCCGCCATCG
>JAYUXO010000205.1:0-4137 GCA_043753505.1 Comamonadaceae bacterium | reverse complement strand
GACTTTCACGAATACCAGCGGTCGTAATTTCAACAAACTCGGCCTGATTTTGCATGTCTTCAATCGTGGCACAGCCGCAATAACCCATGCTGGCACGCACGCCACCAGCCATCTGGAACATGATCGCGACCACGGAGCCTTTGTAAGGCACACGCCCTTCAATGCCTTCGGGCACCAGTTTGTCAAGATTCGGATTGCCGGTGGTCGATTCCTGAAAATAGCGGTCTGCACTGCCCTGCTTCATGGCACCAATGCTGCCCATGCCCCGGTAACTTTTGTAGCTGCGGCCCTGGTACAAAACGATCTCGCCCGGTGCCTCTTCGGTGCCTGCAAACATGCCGCCCATCATCACACTGCTGGCGCCTGCCGCCAGGGCTTTGGAAATGTCGCCGCTGTAGCGCACCCCGCCATCGGCAATCAGCGGCACGCCGGTGCCCCGCAAGGCGGTGGCTACGTTGTCAATCGCGGTGATCTGCGGCACGCCCACACCGGCCACGATGCGGGTGGTGCAAATGCTGCCGGGGCCGATGCCAACCTTGACCGCGTCAGCGCCCGCCTCTGCCAGCGCCAGTGCCGCCGCGCCGGTAGCGATGTTGCCGCCAATCACGTCAATCTGCGGGTAGTTCTGCTTGACCCAGCGCACCCGGTCGATCACGCCCTTGCTGTGGCCGTGCGCGGTGTCCACCACGATGGCGTCTACACCGGCTCTAACCAGCGCTTCCACCCGCTCCTCGGTGCCCTCGCCTACACCCACCGCCGCGCCTACGCGCAGGTGACCCGCCGAGTCTCTCGCAGCGTTGGGAAAGCTGGTTTGCTTGGTGATGTCCTTCACCGTGATCAACCCTTTGAGTTCGAATCCTTCGTTCACGACCAGCAAGCGCTCCAGCTTGTGCTTGTTCAGCAGCGCTTTGGCCTCCAGTGGCGTGATGCCGTCTTGCACCGTGATCAAGCGGTTTTGCGGCGTCATGATCTCGCGCACCAGCACCTCGTAGCGGGTTTCAAAGCGCAAATCGCGGCTGGTGACAATTCCGACCACCTTGCCACCGTCAATGACCGGAAAACCCGAAATGCCCAGCTGTTCCGACAGCTCCAGCACTTGTCGCACGGTGTGCGTCGGCGTGATGACCACCGGGTCGCGCAGCACGCCCGATTCGTAGCGTTTCACACGGGCCACCTCAGCGGCCTGCTGCTTGGGCGTGAGGTTTTTGTGCACGATGCCAATGCCGCCCTCCTGCGCAATGGCGATGGCCAGCCGGGCTTCGGTCACGGTGTCCATGGCGGCTGAAATCAGCGGCAGGTTCAGCGTGATGTTGCGGGACAGGCGGGTGGAAAGAGAGGTGTCCTTGGGCAGGACCTGGGAGAACGCTGGCACCAACAACACATCGTCGAAGGTCAGCGCTTTGCCGAGAAGGCGCATGGAAAGGCTCCAAAAATATAATTTTAGCTGGCGTATTTTCGCTGTCGTATTTGATCTGGCTGATGTCAAGTGCGGGCGCTACACTGGGCGTCATGAAAAAGTTTGCTCTACTCCTCCTCCTGGCGGTCAGTTGCAGTCTGCCCCTGGCAGCCCTGGCTCAGTGGCAATGGCTTGACAAAGATGGTCGCAAGGTATTCAGCGACCGACCGCCGCCAGAAGAAATTCCACAAAAAAATATCATCAAACAACCGCGCGGCGCGGTCATTCCCAAGGTGACCGGCGCGCCAGGCACCGATTCTGTGCAAGCTGCCGCGTCCGCTGCTTCGGCGGCATCCGCCCCTGCCAAGCCCGCTTCAGCGGCCAGTGCGCCCAAAATCAGCGGCAAAGACAAAGAGCTGGAAGAAAAGAAAAAGCAGGCCGAGGCCGCTGAAGCCGCCAAAAAGAAAGAAGAAGAAGACAAACAGGCCAAGGCTCGCGCCGAAAATTGCGAGCGCGCCAAACGGGCGCTGACGGTCTACAAATCCGGTGAGCGGGTGCGTCAACCCAACGCCAAGGGTGAGATGGAGTTTTTAAGCGATGAAGCCCGCGCCTCCGAGACCAAGCGCACGCAGGACATCGTCAACAGCGAGTGCGCGAAGTAAAGCGGCTAATAACCTGCTTTGCCGCCCGGCCTGCGTTTGGCAAACAAGCCAGCGCCGCGCTTGCCCTGCTTTAAAAATCGCTCACGCCGCGCGGTTTTGGGGTCTGCCACCAGGGGGCGGTACGCCTCCAGACGGTCACCTTCAGCCAGCACGTGGTCCAGCGATACGGGTTTGCCCCAGACGCCGAGCAACGCCGTGTCAGGGTTAACGTCGAACTCGTCTCTATCCCTCATTTGTAGAGTACAGAGTGCTTCTAAAACAGTAGTGCCTTCCGGCAAATTCAAGCTGTGTTCACAAACCTGCCGGGCTTGTGGCGAACAGGCAATCACCACCTGCATCAGTCGTACACCTGTTCAGCACGCTTGACGAACGCATCCACCAGGCTGCCTGCAATCTTGTCAAAAACCGGACCGACCAGGGTGGACAAGGCAGCACTGTCAAAGCCGTAGTGCAGCGACAAGCTCACCCTGCAGCCGCGCGGTGCAACCACATCTGTGTCGTTGACGGCGCCCAGAGGTGTGAACGTCCAGTGCCCGTCAAGCCGGGAAAACGGGCCGTTGACCAGCTCAATATCCACCGCACGCCCAGGCGTGTGGGTGTTACGGGTGGTAAAAATCTGGCGAATGCCGCCAAAGGCAATACCCACCTCGGCGGTCATCCCGCCATCGTGCGATTCGATGACGCTGGCGCGGTCGCACCAGGGCAGAAATTGGGGGTAACTCGCCACATCGGTGACCAGCGCAAACATCTCGTCAGCGCTGTACCAGATCAACACAGATTTTTGAACGGTCTTCATCAGGAGAAACGGGCAATGGGCCCAAAAGTAGCACGCCCTAAAATCGGGTTTTTGAGGCGTGCGGCATTGTAAGAAGATCGGCCCGCCATCACCTGACCCTCATGACCACCAAGCCTACTCCCACCCAACCTCACGCCAGAAAGCCGGAAGGTAAACAGGCCGCCACCAAAAAGCCCGCCCCCCCCAAACGGATTGCCGACAACAAAAAGGCTGCTTACAACTACTTTTTTGAAGAACGGCTGGAAGCGGGCCTGGTTCTGGAAGGCTGGGAGGTTAAAGCCTTGCGTGAAGGCAAGGTGCAGCTGACCGATGGTTATGTGGTCATTCGCGGCGGCGAAATGTTTGTGCTGGGCTGCCAGATCAACCCGCTGAACACCGCTTCCAGCCATGTGAACCCTGATGCGGTGCGCACCAAAAAGCTGCTGCTGCACAAAGAAGAAATCAAACGGCTTTCGGCCAAGGTGGAGCAAAAAGGCTACACCCTGGTGCCGCTGAACCTGCACTGGAAAGCAGGCAAAGTCAAATGCGAAATCGCCCTGGCCAAAGGCAAGGCCGAGCACGACAAGCGAGACACCATCAAAGACCGCGAGGGCAAGCGGGAGGTGGAACGGGCGATGAAGACGCGCAACCGGTAGATCCTGTTTTTTTATAGACAATCAGGCCGATAGCCCTTATAGATACTGCTCAAGCAGCTACCGTTTTTATAGTAACTAGGCAATCAGGAAGTTGCCCTGATCTTGCTGCAGCGAAGGCAAGGCCATATCGTCGGCCTCGTCTTTTAGGCCCACACCACTTAGCTGGCGCAGGCGTGATTGGGTCAATAGTTGATGCAGTTTGGCCGCTGCTGCGTCGATAGAAAGGCCCGCTGGACGCACGTTGGAAATGCAGTTGCGGCTGGCGTCGGTCAGGCCGGGCTGGGGTGCCCAGGTAATGTAGATGCCCAGGCTGTCGGGCGAACTGAGGCCGGGGCGCTCTCCAATGAGCACCGCGACTGCATCGGCTTGCAGGGCCTGACCGGTTTCGTCGCCCACCGCCACCCGACCTTGCTCAACGATGGCCACTGGTGCGAGTGCCCAGCGCTGCTGCGCATCAGCTTGCAGTCGCGCACGAGTGGCCGCCACCAGATCAGCCGTGTGGCGGTGCATGGCCAGCGGCGACAGGCCATCGGCCACCACAAAAGCCAGGTTAAACCGCGTGCCAGCGGCCAGCGTACTGCGCCACTGCGCCAGGGTTTCGCGTGCGCGCGCATCGAGTTGGCGACCCAGGTCCGGGCGCTGCAAGTA
>JAYUXO010000204.1:0-1562 GCA_043753505.1 Comamonadaceae bacterium | reverse complement strand
GCAAAGAGCTGGTGGCCCGCGCGGTACATGCTTGCAGCCACCGCAGCAGCGGGCCCTTTGTGGCCGTGAACTGCGGCGCAATTCCCGAGAACCTGCTGGAAGCCGAGTTTTTCGGCGCCCGCAAAGGGTCTTACACCGGCGCCACGCAAGACCGGCCTGGCTACTTTCAGGCAGCGGCAGGCGGTACGCTGTTTCTCGATGAAATTGGCGATCTGCCGCTGGCCATGCAAAGCAAGTTGCTGCGTGCCATTCAAGAGCGGCAGGTGCGGTCGCTGGGCTCCACGCAGGAAGATGGGGTCGACGTGCGCATCGTCAGCGCCACCCACAAAGACCTCGCGGCTGACGTACAGGCCGGGCGCTTCCGTCAGGATTTGTACTACCGCCTGAACGTGATCGAGGTGCTGGTGCCGCCCCTGCGCGAGCGGCGCGAAGACCTGCCTGCGTTGTGCAACGCATTGCTCGCGCGCATCGCGCGCGACTCGGGCATGCCCCTGCCCACCCTGTCGCACGGCGTGCTGCTGCAACTGGCCGCACACCCATTGCCTGGCAATGTGCGCGAGCTGGAAAATCTGCTGCATCGCGCCGTGGCAATGAGTGATGGTGACGACTTGCAGGTGGACTTTGCGCCGACACAAGCCACGCAATCCGTTACCGCAGCCCCCACCCCCTTGTTCGAGGTAGCTGAGCCCCCCATTCCACCGGACCTACAGGCCTGGCTGGATTTTCAGGAGCGCGACATTCTGGTGCGAGCTTTACAAGACAGCGGCTTCAACCGCACCGCTGCCGCCAGTCGCCTGGGCCTGTCTCTGCGGCAAATTCGCTACCGCATTGCCCGCCTGGGCATTGCGATGCCGGGTGGTGATGACACGTCCTTTGAAACCTGAGCCTGAACCTCAGCCTCCACGCGTACCTCAACCTGCGCATTGGGTCGACGGTTGGTGTGATCTGGCGACAGCCTTACCGTCCGACCACCATGGGCCCCGCCCCGATGGCGTGGCGGCAGACCTGATTGTGTTGCACTCCATCAGCCTGCCGCCGGGACAGTACGGCAATGGGATGGTGCAGCGGCTGTTTACAGGCCAGCTCGATTGGGACGCACATCCGTATTTCCAGAGCATCCGCGGCATGCAGGTCAGCGCGCACTTTTTCATCGCCCGCACCGGGCAGCTGTGGCAGTTCGTCAGCACGCAGCGCAGGGCCTGGCACGCGGGGGTATCCCAGTTTCAGGACAGATCCAACTGCAACGACTTTTCAATCGGCATTGAACTGGAAGGCCTGGAGGTCGAGCCGTTCGAATCAGGCCAGTACGAGGCTTTGACCGCGTTGTGCCTGGCACTGGCCCTGCAACACCCCATCACCCACATTGCAGGCCATGAGCACATCGCCCCCGGCCGTAAGCAGGATCCTGGCAGTGGGTTCGACTGGCCGCAGCTACAAGCCGCACTCGGCTGGTCATCCGCGTGTTTTCCACACGCAGATGGGTAGCGGCGTTGTATGTGAGTGGGCTTTCATTAATTTAATGCTATTAAAATAGGAGCTGTTTGAGCAGAATCTATAAGGGC
>JAYUXO010000203.1:0-1564 GCA_043753505.1 Comamonadaceae bacterium | reverse complement strand
ATTGGGCATACAAGGTTTCGCCCGCAGGCGTCAGACGTGTGGGGTACGAGCTGCGGTCTACCAAGTCAGACCCAGCCCAGGCCTCCAGCGCCTGAATACGCCTCGAAAACGCAGGTTGGGTGACGTGGCGCAATTGCGCGGAGCGGCTAAAGCTGCGGGTTTCAGCCAGGCTGACAAAGTCTTCAAGCCATTTGGTTTCCATGGGGGCAATTATGAAAGGCCCGCCAACAGGTGCTTACCCGCACCCAGCCGTACCGTAGCTGCTATATTTTAAATAGCTGGTTGAGCAATATCTATAAGGGCTACAGCACCAAAAGACTTAAAGCAGATGTCACACCGGCACAGACGCCGCCTTGCGATCTGCCGCCACTTTTTGCGCTGCAGGCCGCTCGCCAATCATCTTGCCGTAGGTTTTGTAATCCACGCCCGCGGCCAGTAGCAGGTCTTCGCCGTAAATGGCTTTGGTGGCCATACCCACCAGCGGCAGGCTGGCCCAAGCAGCGCAGTCAGCCTGGGTGAAGGTGTCGCCCGCCACAAACGGGGCGAACTGGGCGAGTTGCTTGAAGGCGGCGATGTTCTTGTCCAGCTGCTTGCGCACACGGGACTGGCTGCTCTCACTGACAGTACCGCCAAAAAAAGCTTGCGCATACAAATCGCGCGCCACCAGCTCCAGGTGCAGGTCGATGAACATCACCAGCTCGTGCACCTTGGCCGCTGCAAACGGATCGGCGGGTAGCAGCGGCACTTGCGGGTACGCAGCGTCCAGATAATCCAGGATTACCTGGCTTTCGCACAGACTGCCGTGTGGTGTGCGGATGAACGGGATTTTGCCTAGCGGCGAGGCGGCCAGCACGGCAGGGTCTGTGCTTTTGGTCATTACCGCTTCTTCAGTGAACGGAACGCCTTTTTCAAGCAGGGCCAACTTGACTTTGTTGTAGTAATTGGAGACGGCAAAACCGCACAAGGTGATCATGGAAAGGTTCCTTAAAAAGTGGTAGCGGAGTCTAAAACTGCTGCGTGCAAAGCGCTTGCCGCGCGGGTGACAGGTTGCAAATTGCTATTATTTATATAGCTGCTTGAGCAGTATTTGAAAGGGCTGATGGCTGTTTTGATTCATATTTGTTTAGCAGCCACATAGCCCGACACATCGGCACTCAAATCCGGGTGTCCGCCCAGCCCCTGCACCACAAAAGTTTCAAGCTAAAGGACACTCCCGTGAAAGCACTTCTTCTCTGCCATTTCCAGCCCGCCGCCATGGCCCACGTACCTGCCGAAGCCCGGGCCGCCATGATGCACTCCATGATGGACTACAACCAGCAGCTGATTCAGGCTGGTGCGTTGAGTGCAGCCGGCATGACCACCACCCTCATGGTGATGGGTTGTGGGGCGGCAGCAGGTGCGGTGGGTAGCGTGGCTGCGCTGAATGTGCCTGTATCGATTAGTCGGTCAGCACATGCAACACGTCTGAATGAAACTCCCGCGCATACAAGATAAGCACCACCAACAAAGTGGCCACGGCAAACACCAGGGGCGAGAAAAACCAGGCCAGCGCGGCGAACGAGAA
>JAYUXO010000202.1:0-4149 GCA_043753505.1 Comamonadaceae bacterium | reverse complement strand
ATCGCCAACGCACAGTTGGCTGCAAAAGTGCGTCAAGTTTGCGGGCAACGCGGCTTGTTGTGCCCCGTGCTGTGCTCCCCGCTTGAACTCATGGAAATCAATTGATATGTACACCGACCCCATCGTGGACGAGATTCACCAGATTCGCGAGCAACTGCTCGCCCAACACGGCGGCGGCTTTGCTGCCTACTTCGCTTCGTTGCAGCAAGTCCAGCAGCTAAACCCTCAACGGTATGTGTCGTTCACCCCATCCGGCGCAGCCGACGCAAGTCAATTGAGTCAGGCTGATCGCACCGGGGTGTGAACGCGCAAACGCTATATAAATTGTAGCTGCTTGAGCAATAGATGCGAGGGCTAGAGCACAAATCACCTCCTGTATTCTCTTGATACGCGTGCTCACCTCAAGCCGCGCAGGCGTGATCTGTCCCCGCGTGTTCTATTGACGCCCCAACTGCTCCAGGTAGCGGGAAACGTCCGCGCGCCACAGCTGTGGCATCGAAATCAAGCCATGGCCATCCACGCCCTTGCCCGGTTCAAACACACGAAAAGAGCCCTTGCCGCCTGCCTGAACAAAGGCATCGAAGTTACTTTTGCTGTGGGCGATTCGGTAGAGCGGATCGTTTTCTGCGTACAGCCAGAGCATGGGCCGTGCAAATGCGGCACCTTTTCTAAAGCTGACCGTGTTGACCGCCTCTGCATCTGCACAGCGGTCGCCCACCCAACCGCCTACAAAGTTAATTACCCCCGCAAACCGGGTGGGCCGTGTGCCTGCGTAGACCACAGACGCGATGCCGCCGCGCGAATGACCGCCAATCACCATGCGTTGGCTGTCCACATCGGGCCGCGCGGCCAGGTAGTCGGCTGCAGCGTCCATGTCGGTCAACGCGCGTTCCAGTCCGGGCAAACTCAGCGCCGGGTTGCACGCGTAGCGAGAGCGGTTTTCCTCAAAACCCTCGTCATACAAGCCATCTGATTTGCCGCGCCCGCGCCGTTGCGGAAAGGCCACCAGCCAGCCCTGGTCGGTGAAAAACCGGGCCAGCGTGGCGCTGCTCCAGGTGCTGGCGAACAGAGTTGGCATGTCGCCAGCGCCGGTAGAGCCATGGTTAAACATCAGCGTGGGAAACGGGCCATTGCCCGGGGGTTTGTAAATCACCACTTCCAGGCTGACGGGTTTGCCGTTCTCCATGAACGGGGTGGGGATGCGCTCGGTGACTTTTGCCGGGGCCGGTGTTTGCGACAGCACACCCGCAGCACGCACGGCACCGTCTTTGTGAATCACAAACTCCACGACTTTTTCATCACCCGCACGGGTGCGCAGGTTGATGGTGGAGCCTGTCGACAAGGGCGCCGTCAGTTCGCGGCCCACAAACTGGGCCTGGACTCGCTCGGTGTGCTGGCTGGAAACCGAAGCACCGGCATACACGAGGACAGCCCCGCTATCGCTCACGCTTTCCACCACCACCTTCACATCACACGCGCGCGCCACGCACCCCCAGCCAGACCACATACCGCTCCAACGTGCTTTGTCCGCTGAAACGCTGGCGTCTGGAGCCCGAACCAGTACATCAACAGGCACAACCGCTGGCACGGTGCTTTCAGTGGTGTCGTGTTCCAGCAAAGAGATGTAGCCGGGCCACGGGGTTTGGAGCAATTTGAGAAGGGTCATGTCGTGGATTTTCGTCGTAGCAGACGGCGATGGGCGTTTGACCGCGTTTTGTGTTTGGTAATTTTCATCCAAAGTGGCTGTAGCCCTTTTATTTATTGCTCAAGCAGCTATTAATATAAGAGCATTTAAAACCGCTTGCTGGACGAGTCATGCGTGCCACATGAGGAGTTCGTAGGCCTCCTGAGGTGGCTGATGTCGGTGCAAGCCGATCCAGCGACCACAATTGCGCCCGCCTCCGCTTTCTTCGACCTGGGAACCTTACCGCATGACCAACACACCCAATTCCACCGTGCAAGTACGCGCCATCCAACCCGCCGATTACGCCGCGTGGACGCCGTTATGGAATGGCTACAACGCTTTTTATGGTCGCCAGGGTGCAACAGCGCTGCCCGATGCCATCACCCAGGCCACCTGGAGCCGGTTTTTTGACCCGCAAGAGCCGGTGTTTGCGTTGATTGCAGAACAGAACGGCCAGGTGGTGGGCCTGACGCACTACCTGTACCACCGCAGCACCACCCGCCTGGAGCTGACCTGTTATCTGCAAGACCTGTTCACCGACCCGGCCCAACGCGGCCACGGTATTGGCCGCGCCTTGATCGAAGGTGTGTACCGCGAAGCGCAGGCGGTGGGTATCAAGCGGGTGTATTGGCAAACGCACGAAACGAATGCGGCGGGGCGGCTGCTGTACGACAAGGTGGCTCACTACGCGGGGTTTCTGGTGTATTCAAAAGACATGTGAGCTTTTGATGGCAATTGAAATATCAAAAGAAGCGCGCAAGGAGTCGATAGCCTCTATCGGGCGATATCCCTTAGCCGTTACCTGGCCTACATATTCCTTCGATACTGCCCACCCACCTCAAACAGCGCATTCGTGATTTGCCCCAGCGAGCACACGCGCACAGCGTCCATCAGCACTTCAAACACATTCAGATTGTCAATCACCGCCTGTTGAAGGCGCTTCAGCATGGCGGGTGATTCATGCGCATGCGCCGCATGAAACTCGCCCAGCCGTTTGAGCTGACTTTGCTTTTCCTCATCCGTCGAGCGCGCCAGTTCCAGTTTGTCCATCACCGCGTCGCCATGCGGGTTGCGGAAGGTGTTGACGCCGATGATGGGGAGTTCGCCGGTGTGTTTGAGCATTTCGTAATGCATGGATTCGTCCTGAATCTTGCCGCGCTGGTAGCCGGTTTCCATGGCACCGAGCACGCCGCCGCGCTCGGCGATGGCTTCGAATTCTTTCAGCACGGCTTCTTCCACCAACTCGGTCAACTCTTCGATGATGAAGCTGCCTTGGCTGGGGTTTTCGTTTTTGGCCAGGCCCCATTCGCGGTTGATGATGAGCTGGATGGCCATGGCGCGCCTGACTGAATCTTCAGTCGGCGTGGTGATGGCTTCGTCAAACGCGTTGGTGTGCAGGCTGTTGCAGTTGTCGTAAATCGCAATCAAGGCTTGCAACGTGGTGCGGATGTCGTTGAACTGGATCTCCTGCGCGTGCAGGCTGCGGCCGCTGGTTTGAATGTGGTACTTCAGCTTTTGGCTGCGCTCGTTGGCACCGTATTTTTCCTTCATGGCCACCGCCCAGATGCGCCGGGCCACGCGGCCCATGACGGTGTATTCGGGGTCCATGCCGTTGCTGAAGAAAAAGCTCAAGTTGGGCGCGAAATCGTCGATGTGCATGCCGCGCGCCAGATAGGCTTCGACGAAGGTAAAGCCGTTGGAGAGCGTGAATGCCAGCTGCGAAATCGGGTTGGCGCCGGCTTCGGCAATGTGGTAGCCGCTGATGGATACCGAATAGAAATTGCGCACGTTGTGGTGCACAAAATACTGCGCAATGTCGCCCATCACCTTCAAGCTGAATTCAGTGGAAAAGATGCAGGTGTTCTGTCCCTGGTCTTCTTTCAGGATATCGGCTTGCACCGTGCCGCGAACGTTGGCCAATACCCATTCGCGGATTTTTTGGGTTTCGGTGTCGGTAGGCTCGCGGCCGTTATCGGTCATGAATTTGTCCAGGTTCTGGTCGATGGCCGTGTTCATGAACATGGCCAGGATGCTGGGCGCGGGGCCGTTAATGGTCATGCTGACTGACGTGCTGGGGCTGCACAAATCAAAGCCGGCGTAGAGCACTTTCATGTCCTCAAGCGTGGCAATGCTCACGCCGCTGTTGCCCACCTTGCCGTAAATGTCCGGTCGCACGGCGGGGTCGTTGCCGTACAGCGTCACCGAGTCAAACGCGGTGCTCAGGCGCTTGGCAGCCATGCCGCTGGACAGTAATTTGAAGCGGGTGTTGGTGCGAAAAGCGTCGCCTTCGCCAGCAAACATGCGGGTGGGGTCTTCACCCTCACGCTTGAAGGCAAAGGTGCCAGCGGTGTAGGGGTAGCTGCCGGGCACGTTGTCCAGCATCAGCCACTTCAGGATGTCGCCATGGTCGGTAAAAGTGGGCAGACTGACTTTGCGGATGGGGGTGCCCGACAGGCTTTTGGTGA
>JAYUXO010000201.1:0-4152 GCA_043753505.1 Comamonadaceae bacterium | reverse complement strand
AACGAACCGGCAGCTATTGCCATGACAGAGGCTGCACTCGCTCGTGCTGACCTTCCCTTGTAGCAGAGGAAAAGGCTCACCGAGTCACTTCTATAGGTCACGCGTCAGGTCGAAGATGCGGTCGATTTAAATCGACTGCAGGCTTATCTTCTGCCGCGCACTTCCTATCTAGACTTCGAGGCTATTACTTTGGCCCTCGCCCGCGGTGCAACTGACATGCAGACATTTGATAAGCCAGCCGGTGAGTGTGGAGGGCCTTGTACTCATGCGGGAAGATCACTTTGTCATGAGCAGTGTGTCGGGCAAGAGTTGATGCAGAGGGTCAGGCAGTGCTGGTCGCCTACATGGCTTCCTTTTTAAGTAGCTTGACGGAAGTAGCTTTGCCAGTAACTACCCAAGCCCCCGACGACGAGTTCATTGCACGTGGCTTGCGGTCTGCCGACGGGGCCCGACATACGGGGGCCAATTTTTCGGCTGCCGAAGGGACTGCCTGTCTGGATGCCAAGTTGGCGGCGGTGCGTGCAATCCAGGAAAAGAAGTCGGTTTCTAAATCGCTTTGATGGGGCGCTGGATAACAGCCTGGCCATCGCGGCTATCTACTCAGGTCATGTTCACTATTACTTTCATAGCTACTTAAGCAGTATCTGCAGGGGCTGGGAGCCAATTTTGCTTGATTGGCAGATGCCTCTAACGCCCTCACCCCTGCCGTCTCGCGCAGGCAGGAGACGGTCGATCCGGCCCTGATCAGAAATAGACATAATTCAGGCACAACATGTCCATATTTTTCACTCAACAGCCATCAGGAGGCCCACATGAACTGGAACATCGCCCAAGCCAAGCAGCAGTTTTCGGAGGTGGTGCGTTTGGCGGCGCAGGAGCCGCAGGCTATTTGCAACCGCGACAAGCCGGTTGCGGTGATGGTCAGCGCGCAGGAGTTTGGGGCTTTCCGGCAATGGAAGGCTGCGCAGACAGCGCCAAGTTTCGCGTACATCCTCTCGGGCATGCGGGAGCAACTGGTAGCCGCTGGACACGACGGAATTGAATTGCCGCCACGCAGTGAGACCGGCCGGTCTGACGCGATGCTGGAAGACCCTCAGGAAAGCCCGGTCAGCACCGGCGCAAGCAAATCCCGCGCAACCCGGAAGAAATGACGTGTACCTAATTGACACGAACGTCATCAGCGAAGCCCTGCGGCGCGTGCCGGACGCGCGTGTACTGCAATGGCTGGATGGTGTGTCTGCACAAGCCCTGCGCTTGAGCGTGTCCGTGATCACCGTAGAAGAGGTGATCTTTGGGCTAAGCCGCAAAGCCATGCCGGGACTTTTGGACCGCTTTGAGAGCTTGCTGCTGGCTTGCGAGGTGCTCGCACTGGATGCAGCGGTGGCGCGCCGGGCGGGCGGGCTCCGCGGTCGTTTTTCTGCGCAAGGCATGGTGCGCAGCCAGCCCGATATGTTGATTGCCGCCACGGCGCAGTTGCACGGGCTGACAGTGGTGACCCGCAATGTGCGTGACTTTGCGGGATGTGGGATAGGGCTGCTCAATCCGTTTGATGGCTTGTAAATATCGCGGGTCTGTGCGCTGTTGCCTGCTGCAGTTGCTACTATTTATGTAGCTGCTTGAGCAGTATCTAAAAGGTCTGCAAGCTGATTTGGCTTTGAATCAATCACAGCGCAGGTGGATACAAACAGCGTTTCCCCAAAGGCGGGAAGGAACAAGACACCCCGCTGCAAATTCAAATCCCCAAAAACCGCTTCACCGCCCCCACCGTCAGCGCCGCATCTTCTTCATGCGGCACGTGGCCCAGCGGCTCGAACACCAGGCGTTGCGAGCCAGCGATGGCACGCTGAAAGCGTTCGCTGTGGCTGGGTGGGAGCAGGCGGTCCTGGCCGCCCCACAGGATCAAGGTAGGCGCTTTGATGTTGGTCAATTGCGAGGTGTCGGAGGCATCGCCGTGGCGCAACCGCGCGGTGAGTGCGGCGCGGTTGCCCTGGCGGCGGGTGAGGTCGTAGTACTGGTCGATCAACTCGGGCGTGACGCGCTCGGGCTGGCCGTAGACGCCTTCCACGCCTTGCTTTACCGACGCGCGGGGCAACAGGTATTCCATGGCGTTCGACAGCACAGGGGCGCGGGCCATGCGCCAGGCCAGCGGTATGGCGCTAGGCTCCGTACCAAAGCCAAGGGAATTGACCAGGATCAATTTGTCCACCCGCTGAGGCGCGGCCAGGGCCACATGCCAGGCAATCACGCCGCCCAATGAATTTCCCGCCAGCACAAAGCGCTGCACCTTCAGTTGATCCAGCACCGCCAGCACAAACGCCGGGTCGTCCTTGGCGAAGTCGTAAGCCCCGCGCGGGTGCGGGCCGGTAAGCCCGAAGCCGGGCAAATCAAAGCGAATCACGCGCCGTTGGCCACGCAAAGCCTGCGCCCAGCCCTCCCAGGTGTGCAGACTGGCCGAAGTGCCGTGCAGCAGCACGATGGGACTGGGATCGCCGCGTGGGCCCTCGTCGCGCAGATGCACCTGCATGCCGTCGATGGCGATGAACCGGGAGGGTGCGGTGGCCCAGCGAGGCTTGAGGCTGTCTACCGGTACATCGGGCGCCCAGCTGGTGGCCAGCACGATGGCGACCAGCAGCACCAAGCCGAATGCGGTGAAGCGCAGAAGTTTGAATATGGTTTTCATGGGGTGCGAATATGGAGAAGCTGCGCAGTCTTGCACGAGCTGCGGGTGCTTCACACCCCGCTGTGGTCGGGTGTCAGGCCAGCTTGCCCTGTGTCAACCGCAGCATGCGCCCACAGCGCGCAGCCAACGCCTCGTCGTGCGTGACCATGATGAACGCAGTGCCCACGTCGCGGGCCAGTTGCAGCATCAACTCGAACACGCCGTCTGCGGTGCTGCGGTCCAGGTTACCGGTGGGCTCGTCGGCCAGCACACAGGCCGGTTGGGTTACCAGGGCGCGGGCGATGGCGACGCGCTGGCGTTCGCCGCCGGACAGCTCGGACGGGCGGTGGTGCAGCCGGTCACTCAAACCCACGCTTGCTAGTATTTTTGTAGCTGCTTGAGCAGATTCTGCGTGGGCTAAACGGCGAATCTTCAATGGCATGGCTACGTTGTCCAGCGCGCTGAACTCGGGTAGCAGGTGGTGAAACTGGTAGACGAAGCCCAGGTGCAGGTTGCGCAGGTTTCCCTGTTGCGTGGCGTTGAGTTTTGAAAGCGCCTGCCCTTTCAAATGCACGCTGCCGCTGGTGGGAGCGTCCAGCCCGCCCAGCAGGTGCAGAAGGGTGCTTTTGCCGGAACCGGATGCGCCGACGATAGCCACCGTTTCGCCGGGGTGAATACTGAGGTCAACGCCCTGGAGCACCGAGACGTCCAGGCGGCCTTCGGTGAAGCGCTTGGTGAGGGCGGTGGCTTGGAGAACGGGTGGTGTTTCACTCATAGCGCAGTGCCTCCGCCGGATTGATACGGCTCGCCCGCCAGCTGGGGTACAGCGTCGCGATAAAGGCCAGCACCAGCGCAATCACCGCCACGGGCAGGATATCGCTCATCAGTGGCTCACTGGGCATGCGGCTGATCAAGTAGATGTCTTGCGGCAAAAACGTGGCACCTAAAAACTTTTCAATGGCGGGCACGATGCTGCTGATGTTCAATGCAATGCCCAGGCCCAGCAGCAGCCCGGCTAGCGTGCCGATCACGCCCACCAGCGCGCCTTGAACCACAAAAATCGCCATGATGCTGGGCGGACTGGCCCCCAGGGTGCGCAGGATGGCGATGTCGGCGCGCTTGTCGGTCACCGTCATCACCAGGGTGCTCACCAGGTTGAACGCAGCCACCGCCACGATGAGCGTGAGGATAATGAACATCATGCGTTTTTCCAGCTGCACGGCGGCAAACCAGGTGCGGTTCTGGCGCGTCCAGTCACGAATGAGTAGCTCCTGATTACCACCTGTGAGGTTGCCTGCCAGTTCCAGGCCAACCAGCCGCGCCTGGTGCAAGTCGCGCAGCTTCAGGCGAATGCCGGTGGGGCCTTCCAGGCGGAAGATGCGGGCAGCGTCATCGACATGCATCAGCACCAGGGCCGAGTCGTATTCAAAGTGGCCTGAATCGAATGTGCCCACCACCATCATCTGCTTCAAGCGCGGCAACACCCCGGCGGG
>JAYUXO010000200.1:0-4156 GCA_043753505.1 Comamonadaceae bacterium | reverse complement strand
GACTACCGGTGGCCACTTTGATAGCCGCCAGATTGGTAGACACAAAACCCAGTTCGCCTAGCGTGGGCACTGCACTTTGATATGCGTCAGGACGCACGGCAATCGCTTGCGCGTACGGTTCAATAGGGTAGGGCGCGACATCCTTGTCACTCAGCTTTTTCAGCCAGGCGTTTTTGTAAGGCGTGAACACGCCATAGGCCTTACCCATTTGCGTGAGCAATTGCCGCCGTTCAAAAATTACATGGTCCTTGTAGCTGTGCCAGGCAACGCCCAGGCGTGCCAATTGGCCTAGCACGTGCGCATCGCGCGCCAAAGCTTGCGGCTCATCGTCGTGGTTGGCAAATACGGCCTGGACACCTAGCTGATGCGCCAGCCTTGGAATTTCGTCACGTGCCAGCGCGTGTGTGACGATCAGTCCACTGCCAATTTGCCCTGAAAGCGCCTGCAATTGCGCATCCAGATCCAACAGCGATTCGCGAATGAATTCCACCCGACGGTCTTGTCGGGGCAAGGCGTCCAAAATTGCTTTGTCGAATACAAAAACACAATGCACCGCGCGGCAGTGGGTCAGTGCGTGGTGTAGGGCCGCATTGTCGTGCGCGCGTAGATCGCGTCGAAACCACATCAGGCCTTGTGGGTAGTCCGCTAACTTGGCTGGTTGCATCGGTTACTCGGGGTTTATGGAAATGCTTCACACCTAAAATCGCATCATGCCCGCACCCGCCGCCCCATTTGACGCCATGCCTGACCATTCAACGGGGCCTTCGCCGGATACTTCCTCTGGTAACCACGGCGAGGTTCTGGTGCCGACGCCCACCATGGACCTCACCCACCACTTCCTGATTGCCATGCCGGGCCTGGAGGACGAGATGTTTGCCAGGAGCGTGGTGTACCTGTGTGAACACAGCCAACGCGGTGCGTTGGGCCTGGTCATCAACAAACCCAGTGACATCAACCTCTCCAACCTCTTCGAGAAGGTCGAGCTGCCGTTAATGCGGGAAGACCTGCGCGAAACGCCGGTTTTCCATGGCGGGCCGGTACAAACCGAGCGCGGCTTTGTGCTCCACGAAGCGCTGTATGCCGCAGGTGATGAGGCCAAGCCTGAAGAGTCGGTATTTGCGTCTACGCTGGCCATTCCCGGCGGGATGGAGATGACCACATCAAAAGACGTACTGGTAGCCCTGTCAACCGGCATGGGGCCGCGCAAGGTATTGATCTCGCTGGGCTACTCGGCATGGGGTGAGGGCCAGCTGGAATCGGAGTTGGCCGAGAACAGCTGGCTGACAGTAGGAGCCGACATTGCAGTGATTTTTGATACACCCATCGAAGAGCGCTACGACCGCGCGCTGAAACTGCTGGGCCTGGAAAGCTGGATGGTGCAACCCATGGCAGGGCGTGCCTGATGGTATTGGATGCGCCTTCAGCCCCAGCTGTACCGGCTCATTTCCGGAGCTTTCTTGCATTCGACTTCGGCCTCAAACGCACCGGTGTGGCTACCGGCAACCGCCTGCTGCTCAGCGCCCAGCCCCGTGGCACTCTGCGCGCTGAAGGTAATGCACGTTGGCCCTTGATAGAGGCCGCCTTGCGCGAATGGCAGCCCGACGCGCTGGTGGTGGGTGTGCCCTTTCACCCCGACGGTGCGCCCCACGACAACACCCGGCGCGCTCAACAGTTCGCCCGGCAACTGCGCGGGCGTTTCAAGTTGCAGGTGTTTGAGGTGGATGAGCGCTACACCACCACAGAAGCCTTGTCGCAAGGCGAAAAAAGGCGTGGTTTTGATGCTGATGCAGCGGCGGCGGCGATCATCCTGGAGCAATTTCTGAATGGACTTCCCACAGATGACGCAATTGACACTTGATGCGCAGGCACTGTACGCGCAGTTACTGCGTGACGTGCGCACCCTTTACCGTCCGAACATGCACCTGGTCGGCATTACCTCGGGCGGTGCATGGCTAGCCGAAAAAATGCAGCGCGACCTGGGCCTGACCGGTGATCCCGGCATCATTTCGTCTGCCATGCACCGCGACGACCTGAGCCGCCGCAAGCTGGCCGCCACCGCGCAAACCCGGCTGAACTTTGATGTGAACCAGGCCCACATCATCTTGCTGGACGATGTGCTGTACACCGGCCGCACCATTCGTGCAGCGCTTAACGAGCTGTTTGACTTTGGCCGCCCAGCCAGTGTGCAACTGGCGGTGCTGGTCGACCGTGGGGGGCGCGAGCTTCCGATTGAGGCCAACATTGCTGCAGCCCGTGTGGTGCTGCCGGCCAGTCAGTCCCTGGCCCTGGCGCGCGATGACCGCGGTGTGTTCACTTTGAATGTTGAAGAACGGGAGGCCTGAACACCATGCTTTACCGCCGCAACCCGCAACTGAACAAAAACGGTGAACTTATTCACCTCTTGTCTACAGAAGGCCTGCCCAAGAGCATCTTGCTGCACATCCTGGATACGGCCGCCAACTTCGCAAGCGTGGGTGACCGCGAGGTAAAAAAAGTACCTCTGCTGCGTGGCAAAAGCGTGTTCAACCTGTTCTTTGAAAACTCCACCCGCACCCGCACCACCTTCGAAATCGCCGCCACGCGCCTGTCCGCAGATGTGATCAACCTGGACATTGCCCGCTCGTCGGCCACCAAGGGCGAATCATTGCTGGACACCATTGCCAACCTGTCTGCCATGGCGGCTGACCTGTTCGTTGTGCGCCACAGCGAATCGGGTGCGCCGTATTTGATTGCGCAACATGTGGCCCCGCACGTCCACGTCATCAACGCCGGTGACGGCCGCCATGCACACCCCACGCAGGGTCTGCTGGACATGTACACCATCCGCCACTTCAAGAAAGACTTCTCCAACCTTTCGGTGGCCATCGTAGGCGACGTGCTGCATTCGCGCGTGGCCCGCTCCGACATTCATGCCCTGACCACGCTGGGCTGCCCCGACGTGCGCGTGGTCGGTCCCAAAACCCTGGTGCCCAGCGACCTTTCGCATATGGGTGTGCGCGTATGCCACAGCCTGGAAGAGGGTATCAAAGACGCTGATGTCGTCATCATGCTGCGCCTGCAAAACGAACGCATGAACGGCGCGCTGCTGCCCTCGGCACAGGAGTTTTTCAAGAGTTATGGCCTCACACCCGAGAAGTTGCGGCACGCCAAATCAGACGCCATCGTCATGCACCCCGGGCCGATTAACCGGGGGGTAGAAATTGATTCGGCGGTGGTTGACGGCGCCCAAAGTGTCATCTTGCCGCAGGTTACTTTTGGTATTGCAGTGCGCATGGCAGTGATGAGCATCGTTGCCGGGAATACATGACCCCCCCGAAGCGTTGCTGCGCGCCACCTCCCTGCAGGGGACAACACCAGTGGCCCGGCAAAGCCGGTTCCCCGGTGCTCACGAATAGAACATGGGTGGAACTATGAAAATCCTTATAAAAAACGGCCGCGTCGTCAACCCCGCCACCGGTTTTGATCAAATATGCGATGTCGCCCTTGCATCTGCCAGGGTTTTAGCTATACAAAACATAGCATCCAATTTCACACCTGACAAGGTGATCGACGCGGCTGGTTGCATCGTCGCCCCCGGCCTGATTGACCTGGCTGCCCGCCTGGGTGAGCCCGGCTACGAACACGAAGGCATGCTCGAATCGGAAATGGCCGCTGCGGTAGCCGGGGGCATCACCAGCTTGGTGTGCCCGCCCGATACCGACCCCGTGCTCGACGAGCCGGGCTTGGTGGAAATGCTCAAGATGCGCGCTGAAAAGCTGCATCAGTCGCGCGTGTTCCCGTTGGGCGCGCTAACCCGTGGCTTGGCTGGTGGGGCGCTGACCGAAATGGCCGAGCTGACTGAAGCCGGCTGCATCGGCTTCGGGCAGGCCGAGGTGCCGCTGGCCAACACGCAGGTGCTGCAACGTGCGCTGCAATACGCCGCTACCTGGGGTTATGCCGTGTGGTTGCGCCCTCAAGAGTTGCACCTGGGTAAGGGCGTGGCCGCCAGCGGTGCAATGGCCACACGCCTGGGCCTGTCGGGTGTGCCGGTGGCGGCGGAAACCATTGCGCTGCACACTATCTTCGAATTGATAAAAAGCACAGGATCCCGCGTTCACCTGTGCCGCATCAGCAGCGCAGCCGGTCTGGAGCTGGTTCGCCAGGCCAAAGCCCATGG
>JAYUXO010000199.1:0-10184 GCA_043753505.1 Comamonadaceae bacterium | reverse complement strand
CGGCAAGGTGCGGGTGCGGCCTGTGGGGCTGACCCAGTCGTTACCCACACCGTCGTTGCTACCACCGAGCATGAACCGGTAGAAATACCATCGATCCGGCTCCAGACCGCCCACCTCCACGTGTGCCGAATGCCCCAGCTGCGCCGTGGCCTGGGCCTGGCCACTATGAGCGACGCGCTTGAACTGCTCGTCGTGCGCCAGCTCCCAGCGCACGGTTACCGACTCAGTTCCCAGGCTGTTGATGTCAGCAGGCAGCAGCCGCGTCCAGAGCACCACCGAGTCGTGCAGCGGCGAACCGCTGGCCACCCCCAATGTGAACGGGTTGCTGCCGATACGCGGCTGGCTCCAGGCACTGCGCGGCAACCACAGCGCGCTGGCGCTGGCAGCGGCAAGTTGCAGGAGGTGACGGCGGGAAAGGCTTGGATGGGTCATGGTTAAACGCCGCAGCGCAGCTGAGTGGTTTGAACGTCGACACCGTGGCGCAGGAAACTACCACACAGCAAGGCTTGGTCCGGGGTGCCGTCCAACGCTGCTCCCACAGTCTGAAATTGCCGCACGCCGCAAACTTTCAACGACCTCACGGCCTTCTGCAATCGCGGTCTATCGCGTGGTGCAATTTGGGGCACTTTTCTTAACTTCAGGCGTATTGATATGGGTAACTTTTAAATCCCAGAACTCTGGCAGTGTCAATTCGCAGGGCGCACAAACATCGCAAGGAAGCAGTACCCAGGGCACCCCGATGGACAGCAGCCGTAACGGCACCACAAACAGTGGACCCACCAGCAGCGGCTCCATGAACAGTGGCTCTACCAATAGTGGCACCGTGAACAGTGGATCCGCTGGCAGTGGTTCGTCGATGACACAAGGACCTTCTGGTTGAACCACCGGCAACATGAACAGCGGCACCGGTATGCAAGGCTCCATGCCATCAACCAATGCTGATGACACGCTGTTGGCACGCGCTGACCGTAACTAACGCCGCGTATTTCAATGGCTGAAACTTCGAACCGGGTAGATTGGGTACGAGCGTTTCGCACGTTCCTGATCACCACGGTATTGCATGCTTACGTTTATGTGCTGCCCGAAACCCGAAGTCTGCAAAGCCAGTTCAGTTGGTAGCGGGACGAATCAGAGTGACACGACAGATTGCTGCTGCATGTTTGTTGTGGCGAGGGGTTGCGTTAACTTGTGCAACGTTATCTGGGGAAACCTTCAGGAAAACAGTCGACGCGCCAGCGGCGAACCTGCAGACAAATCCCGCTGGTCCAGCGTGTCATACAGCTGCTCCAGCCCGGAGCCAATCACGTCCAGGCCGTCGGCCCGAATCATGTGACCGTTGTCGTCCGTGATGATGCCGTCCATCGCAGCGGCCAGCGCAATGGCGGCTTCGCGCATACGCACAAAGGGTTGCTCGCTGCGGGGTACTTGAGGTACGTCCAGGCTCAGGGTCATCTCGCGCACGGCTGATTGCGCAGGGTCGTCGGCCAACGCGGCCTGGGTGTCAAAACTCAGGCCGAGCAGAGGGGGCACGTTGGGTATGCGCGCAGGCAGTACCAGGCGACCCGGAATGGCACCCGCCACAAAGCCCAGGCGGGCCGCGTTTTGCTGGATGTAACCGGGGCTCCAGGCAGCGCTGCGGGCACGCAGCGTAAAACCCAGTTGTGCATCGTGCGTGCTGGAAAACTGGTCCAGCTCACGGGCGCGGGCCACCTCGTGCAGCATGTCGGGAAAGTCGGGTGAGCCACTCAAGGCGTCAGCAAAAGCCTGCACTTTCACCACAAATTCAGAGAATTCGATTTCGTTCAGCGCACCGGTGCGATTGGCCATTTGCACACCGGCCTGGAAGGCGTTGTAGCGCCGACCGGCGACCGGCGCTTCCCATTGCTGCGTTTCGCCCAGCCCCTCAATGGCAATCGGTTTGCTGCCTGCACGGCGCGTAGGGGGCAACGCGGCAATGGCCGCGTCGCCCGACACGGGCGCATCGAGCGCAATCGGGGTCAGCACATCAATCAGGGCGTCCAGCGCGTTTTTGCGATCACGGCTGGGCAAGGGGATTGGGGGCAGAGGTTGCAACGGGGCATCAAATGAGGATTCGACTGGAGATGCCTCGCCCAGATCGGGTTCTACACGGGTAGTTTGCGCACCTTGCGCATCGGGCTGCGCCTGACGGGGGGCATTGCGCCGTGACGTCCAGGCTCCATGCGCCACGATGGCTGCCAACACCAAACCGCCCAAAATGGCCAGACCCACTGTGAAGTTACTCATGCACACTGTTCCTCGTTGTTAGCCGATGACAAATGACGCGCACTTCGCGCTGCATGAAAAATAACTGCGATATCTTTAATTTCAGTCATCTTTCATTGAGCCGCTGCCAGCAGCAAAGTCATTTGTCATCATGCCTCCACCATACCCACCGCAGACTCCATGTCCACCGCCACGATGCGTGATACGCCTTGCTCCTGCATGGTGACACCAATGAGTTGCTCGGCCATTTCCATTGCGATTTTGTTGTGGCTGATGAACAGGAACTGGGTTTCGCGACTCATGGCCGTGACCAATTTGGCATAGCGCTCGGTATTGGCATCGTCCAGCGGCGCGTCCACCTCGTCGAGCAGACAAAAGGGCGCAGGGTTGAGCTGAAAAATTGCAAACACCAGGGCAATCGCGGTCAGCGCTTTTTCACCACCCGACAGCAATGCAATGGTCTGGTTTTTCTTGCCCGGCGGCTGGGCCATCACCTGCACGCCCGAGTCCAGAATTTCCTCACCCGTGATCACCAGGCGCGCGTTGCCGCCGCCAAACAACTCAGGGAACATGCGGCCAAAGTGCTCGTTCACGCTGTTGAAGGTGCCTGAGAGCAAGTCGCGGGTTTCGGCGTCAATTTTCTTGATGGCGTCTTCCAGCGTGGTCATGGCCTCGGTCAAGTCTGCTGTTTGTGCATCAAGAAACTGCTTGCGTTCGCGGGCCGTGCCCAGCTCCTGCAAGGCAGCCAGGTTGACTGCACCCAGTGCGGTAATTTCGTGCTGCAAGCGGTCAATTTCGCCCTGCATGTCGGGTAGCTTCACGTTGTTTTGCGCCAAGCTGAGTGCCACGGCTTCCAGGTCGGCCTGCGCATCGGCGAGCAACTGGGTGTATTGCTCCAAGCCCAGGCGCGCAGCCTGTTCTTTCAACTTCAGCTCGGTGATGCGCTGACGCATGGGGTCCAGCGCGCGCTCGCCCAGCAGGCGGCGCTCGTCGCTGGCGCGCAGTTTTGCGGTCAGGTCGTCGTATTCACTGCGCTTGGCACCCAGGGCCTGCTCGCGGAGTCGCTTCAGGGCCAGCGCGGTTTGCAACCCAGCTTGCGCTGCGGCATCGGTCAAGCGACTGAGTTCGTCTCGGGCGCGTTGCTGCTCCAGGGCGATGCCTTGCAGTTGCTGCGTGGCGGTGTCGATGGCGCGGGCCAACTCGGCTTGGCGTGCTTGCAGGCTGCGCTGGGCGAAATTGGCTTCCTGCGCCTGGCGTTCCAGGCTGCGTTGCTGGTCGCGCGACTGGGCCAGCAAGCGTTGGACTTCGATGACACGCTCATCCAGCTGGGCGTGGCGCTCCTGCGTGTCGGCCAGTTGCATGTCCAGCGATTCAAACTGTGCTTCTGCGGTCACGCTGCGTTCTTGCAGCTCGTCCAGCTGTGCATCCACCTCAACCAGGTCGCCTGCCAACTGCTGGCTGCGAGCGCGGATTTGCTCCGCCAGTTGGGTCAGGCGCAGGGTTTCAACCTGCAAAGCATGCTTGCGGCTCTGGCTTTCGCTGGCCTCGCGGCGGGCTGCCACCAGGCGCTGCGAGGCATCGGTGTAAGCAGCTTCGGCACGCACCAGGGTCGTGCGGGCTTCTTCGCTGATCAAAGTTTGTGCCCTGATTTGTTTCTCCAGGTTTTCAATTTCCTGGCTGCGCGCCAGCAAACCAGCCTGCTCGGAATCGGGCGCGTAAAAGCTCACGCTGTGCGCCGCCACGGCATGCCCGGTTTTGACGTAGATCACCTCCCCGGGCTGGAGCTTGTCGCGCGCCGCCAGAGCTTCTTCAAAGCTGGCGGCGGCATAGCAGCCGTGCAGCCAGTCACCCAGCAAAGCGCGTTGACCGGCATCGTTCAGGCGCAGCAGGTCCGCCAGGCGTGGCAACACGCCTGCAATTTCGGGTGCGGCGGCAGAAGGCGGGCTGTAAAAAGCCAGTTTGGCGGGTGGCGCGTCATTGCCAAACGCACGCACCATCTCCAGGCGAGACACCTCCAACGCGCCCAGGCGCTCGCGCAGCGCCGCTTCCAGCGCACTTTCCCAGCCCGCTTCAACATGAATGCGGCTCCACAGCGCCGTCATGCCCTGCAGGCCGTGCTTGACCAACCAAGGGGTCAGTTTGCCATCGGTTTTGACTTTTTCTTGCAGGGTTTTGAGCGCGTCCATGCGGGCCGACAAAGCGGCCAGTTGCGCACTTTCGGTGTTCACCGATTGCTGGCGCACACGGCGGGCGTCGTCCAGTTGTGGTGCCTCGGCTTGCAACTCGTGCAGGCAGGCATCGGCTACTTCGGCCGCTTCTTGCGCGATGGCCAGCTGGCTTTGCAAACCCGTCAAGCGGTCTTCATCGGGGGCCGACAAGATTTTCTGATCAGCAACCAGTTTTTCGCGTCGCACGTTCAATTGGCGTGACTGCTCCGAGATGCTGCGCTGCTCGGCGGCCAGCACCCCGATTTGCTGCTGCACCTGAGCCACGCTGGCACGCTGCGCGTCGGCGCTGGCTTGGGCCTGGCGCAGGGCTTCTTCCTGTGCGGGGAGCGCGGCGGCCTGGTCTTCTACCTGAGCGGCCAGCACGGCGGCCTGCTCTTGCGATTCCTCGCCTTTGGCAGCCAGGTTTTCCGACTCCACACGGGCGTCATCCGAGCGGGCGGTCCACTGCGCGGTTTGCTCTTTGAGCTGCACCAGCCGCTGCTCTACCCGCTGGCGGCCTTCGACCACGAAGCGGATTTCGGCTTCCAGCCGCCCCACTTCGGCGCTGGCCTCATACAGCAGGCCTTGTGACTGGTTGACCTGGTCGCCCGCCGCGTAATGCGCCTGGCGAATGGTTTCCAGGTCGGATTCCACATGCCGCAAGTCGGCGATACGCGCTTCCAGGTCGTTGGAGGCTTTGTCGGCTTCCGTCTTCAAGCGGGTTTGCTCCACTTCGCTGTCGGTCCGCTTCAAAAACCACTGCTGGTGTTGCCGCAGCGTCGCGTCGGCCTGCAGGGTCTGGTAGCGCTGCGCCACTTCGGCCTGCTTTTCCAGCTTGTCCAGGTTGTTGTTCAGCTCCCGCAGGATGTCGTCGACCCGCGTGAGGTTTTCGCGCGTGTCGCTCAGGCGGTTTTCGGTTTCGCGGCGGCGCTCCTTGTACTTGGACACGCCCGCGGCTTCTTCCAGAAACAACCGCAACTCTTCCGGACGCGATTCGATGATGCGGCTGATGGTGCCCTGACCGATGATGGCGTAGGCCCGCGGCCCCAGACCCGTGCCCAGAAACACGTCCTGCACGTCGCGTCGGCGCACCGGCTGGTTGTTGATGTAGTAGCTGCTGGTGCCGTCACGCGTGAGCACGCGCTTGACGGCAATTTCTGCAAACTGCGCCCATTGCCCGCCAGCGCGGTGGTCGGCGTTGTCAAACACCAGTTCCACCGCCGACCGTGAGGCCGCCTTGCGGGTGTTGGTACCGTTGAAAATCACGTCCTGCATGGACTCGCCACGCAACTCGCTGGCCCTCGACTCGCCCAGCACCCAGCGGACCGCGTCCATGATGTTGGACTTGCCACAACCATTAGGCCCCACCACGCCGACCAACTGGCCGGGCAACATGAAATTAGTGGGTTCCGCAAACGATTTGAAGCCGGATAACTTGATGGAGTTGAGGCGCACGGGAACCGTTAACGTGTTGATTTCATTGAATAAATTGGCGGCGTTGGGGCGCCTGCCATGGCTTGCCATGATAACGCGGTGAGCGCTACTATTTTCGTAGCTGCTTGAGCAGGTTTTACAAGGGTTACGGCCTTATTTGATAAAAATTTATCTGCTAGACACAAGGTCAGAATAATCACACCGCAGAGGCTCAGAAAGCGCAGCGTGGCGCAGAGAAGACACGAATTCGACCTGTCTCAACTCTGAGGCCCTCTGCGTCTCTGCGGTACGGTGTCTGCTTTTGAGCACCTTACGCTGCAGGCACCAAAAAGTCACGGCTGATGCGGGCACCCAGCTCGTTGACCTGGTTCAGGAACTGCGTCAAAAACGCATGCAGACCGGTGGCCAGAATTTCGTCGATGTGGCCGTATTGCAAATCAGCGCGCAGCTTGCCGGCGCGGCGCTGGGTTTCCTGGGACTGGTCATTGGCCACCATGGCCAGGTTGCTCACCACTTCGTTCAGGCTGGCGTGCAGCGAGCGCGGCATGTCGGCTCTCAGGATGAGCAGGTCAGCCACACGCTCGGGTTTGATCACGTCGCGGTACACCTTGCGGTAAATCTCAAAGCCGCTGACGCTGCGCAAAATCGCGCTCCAGTGGTAAAAATCATATTCCTGGTCTTTCTGGCTGGCGTTGCCGAAAAAGTCACTTTGCACCGCGTGAAATTTCACGTCGACCAGCCGCGCGGTGTTGTCAGCACGCTCCAAAAAGGTGCCCAGGCGCATGAAGTACAGGGCCTCGTCCATCAGCATGGTTCCCACCGTGACGCCGCGTGACAGGTGCGAGCGAAATTTCACCCACTCAAAAAACTGCGCCGGGTCGCGCTCGAATTCACTGCTTTTAAGCATGCGATTGACCTCCAGCCAGGTCTGGTTTTGCGTCTCCCAGGCTTCGGTGGTCAGAGAGCCGCGCACCGCCCGTGCATTTTCGCGGGCTGAGCGCAGGCAGGAAATGATGGATGACGGGTTTTCCTCGTCTTTCACCATGAACTCCATGACCTTGCTGGGCACCACCTCGCCGTGCTGCTTTTCGTAGGCAGGTAGGAGTTCACTAATGGACAGCAGGCCTTGCCAGCCGACTTGCGCCACAGCGGCCGATTGCGGCAGCAACGAGGTCTGATAGTTCACATCCAGCATGCGGGCGGTGTTCTCGGCCCGCTCGGTATAGCGGGACATCCAGAACAGGTGGTCAGCGGTGCGGCTTAGCATGGTGTGGCCTTTGGGTATGGGGGACGGGAACCGGTGCAAGGACGCAGAAGTCGGATTTCAAACATTCAAACTTCCAATATCCACGTGTCTTTCGTCCCTCCGCCTTGCGACGAGTTGACGACCAGCGAGCCTTCCTTTAGCGCCACACGGGTCAAACCGCCGGGCACCATTTGGACTTCTTTGCCACTGAGCACAAACGGGCGCAAATCAATGTGGCGCGGCGCGATGCCCGACTCCACATACGTGGGGCAGCTAGACAGGCTGAGGGTGGGCTGGGCAATGTAGCCGTCGGGGTTGGCAATGACCGCTTTCTTGAAATCTTCCACCTCGTCAGTCGTGGACGCCGGGCCAACCAGCATGCCGTAGCCCCCTGCCCCATGCACCTCTTTGACCACCAGGTCTTTCATGTGGGCCAACACGTATTTCAAATCGTCTGGCTTGCGGCACTGGTAGGTGGGTACGTTGCTCAAAATGGGTTTTTCGCCCAGATAAAACTCGATCATTTGCGGCACATACGGATAGATGGATTTGTCGTCGGCTACACCCGTGCCCACCGCATTGCAGATGCTCACATGCCCGGCGCGGTACACGTCAAGCAAGCCCGCGCAGCCGATGGTGGAGTCGGGCCTGAATGCTTTGGGATCGAGGAAATCATCGTCCACCCGGCGGTAGATCACATCCACCCTTTTTGGGCCGCGGGTGGTGCGCATGTAGACAAAGTTGTCCTTGACAAACAGGTCTTGGCCCTCGACCAGCTCAATGCCCATTTGCTGGGCCAGAAAGGCATGCTCAAAGTAAGCGCTGTTGTACATGCCGGGGGTCAGCACCACGACCGTGGGCTCGGCGGTGGTAGCGGGCGATGACGCGCGCAGGGTTTCCAGCAGCAGGTCGGGGTAATGCGCCACGGGGGCCACGCGGTGCTGGCTGAACAGGTCGGGGAACAGCCGCATCATCATCTTGCGGTCTTCCAGCATGTAGCTCACGCCGCTGGGCACGCGCAGGTTGTCTTCCAGCACGTAGTACTCGCCTTCGCCTTTCGCATTCGGGGCTCGCACGATGTCGACACCGGCAATATGCGAATACACATTGTTGGGCACGTTTACACCCATCATTTCGGGGCGGAACTGGGCGTTTTTCAGAATCTGCTCGGCTGGCACGATGCCCGCTTTGATGATCTCCTGGTCGTGGTACACGTCATGAATGAAGCGGTTGAGCGCGGTGACGCGCTGCACCAAGCCTTTTTGCATGCTGGCCCATTCGTGGGCCGGAATGATGCGAGGAATCAGGTCGAAAGGAATCAGGCGCTCGGTGCCACCATTGCCCGATCTCTCGTCTTCGTCCTTCGCGCCATACACGGCAAATGTGATGCCCACCCGGCGAAAAATCATTTCAGCCTCATCGCGCCGGGCACGCATCGCTTCGTCGCTCTGGCGGGCCAGCCATTTCGCATATCCCTCGTAGTGCGTGCGCACGCCCTGGCTTTGAAACTGGCTGCCTGAGCCTTGCCCCTGTGATTGGGACTGCGACTGCGACTGCGACGGGCCTGCGGCAGGGGCCGTCTGGAAATACATCTCATCAAATTTTTGCATGCTCACATCTCCTAACAACAGCATAGCAACTTGCGGGCCGCGTCCATGAAAAAAGCCCAACCGCGAGCAATTGCGGTTGGGCTGACACCCGGCAAACCCTGCGGGTTTTTTTCACCCATCAGCAGATTCCCGCCTGAGCCAGCCTGCGCCGCAACGGCGGTACTCAGCCATTACCGCGCCGACAGCGCTGTGTCCGGGAAATCGGTAAACAGGCCATCCACACCCAGCTTGTAATACAGCTGGTACTCCGCCTTGGGGTCGCCCTTGAAGTTCGACGCCAGGCGTGTGGGTTCGTTGCGGAACGTAAACGCATGCACGATCAGGCCTTCGGCGTGGGCGTTTTTCACCACATCGCTGGGTGGCATCATCACGCGGTCGCGCTGGTCAATGCGGCCGTCGCCGTTCAGGTCCAAGGGCTTGCCATCAGCGCCGTTATTGAACTTCCAGGAAATCAAGTACGGTTTCCACGGGCCAATGCCGTCGGCGTAGGTCTTGATTTCCTTCAGTCCCGCTGGCGTGAGCATGCTCACGAACGTGCGCGGATCCCGGGCCACGGCAAAGTCATAGGGCTTGTCGTACGGTGCGGCCAGCGCAATCGAGCCATCGGCATTCACATCGTCGGCATCGATCAGCTGCACCAGGCGCACCTGAGTGCGGGCGCGCAGGTACTTGAGGTTGGCCACTTCAAACGACTGCACGATGACCGGCGAGGTCTTCGTGGTGTAGTTGTTTTTGGCCAGGATAGCCAGCAGGCGGTCTTCCAGGTTCAGGTTCAACGCATTGTGAAAGGTGGGGTGCTTGGTTTCGGGATAGACGCCCACCGTGCGGTTCTGCTTGGCACCCTCCACCTTGGCCAGCTCAATCACTTCTTCAAAGGTGGGGATGCGGTAGCGGGTGTTTTGCGTCTGGTCGCGCTCTGCCACGGTCTGCTTGGCAAACAGGGTTTTGATCTCGGCCAGCGTGAAGTCTGATGCAAACCAGCCTTCTTCTTCCACACCATCCACCATTTTCCTGGTCTTGCGCGAAGCAAATTCACCGCGAGTAGAGACGTCGGTGGTGCTGGTGATGTTGGGTTCGTGGCGGGCAATCAGCACACCGTCCTTAGTGGCCACCAGGTCGGGCTCGATGAAGTCAGCGCGCATCTCGATGGCCATTTTGTAAGCCTCCAGCGTGTGCTCGGGCAAGTAGCCGCTGGCACCGCGGTGGCCGATCACCAGGGGCAAGTCGCCGCTCAGGGTGGGGTATTTGGGGGCGATGGGCGCGGACGCATCATCACCGCCGCAAGCGGCCAGGACAGCCAGCATCAAGGCGGATACAGCCACAGCGCGGATGGGTTTATTCATTTAGAAAGCTCCAGTTAGTTTTGTCGCCAAAAAGGCCCTGAACCGTAGGCTCTGGATATGACAGTTGCGCGACGGGTGGTCAGGCAATCGTGAGCAGCCG
>JAYUXO010000198.1:0-4170 GCA_043753505.1 Comamonadaceae bacterium | reverse complement strand
CCATGCTGAACGACAAATCTGCCCTGCTCACGCTGACCTACCTGGGCGCCATGCGCACGGTGCCCAACTACAACACCATGGGTCTGGCAAAGGCCAGCCTGGAGGCCAGCGTGCGCTACTTGGCTGAGTCGCTGGGGCCTAAAAAAGGCATTCGCGTCAACGGCATCAGCGCCGGGCCGATCAAAACCCTGGCGGCCAGCGGCATCAAAGGCTTCGGAAAAATCCTGAGCGTGGTGGCCGAAACCTCGCCGATTCGCCGCAACGTGACGATTGAAGATGTCGGCAATGTGGCAGCGTTTCTGCTGAGCGACCTGGCGGGCGGCGTGAGTGCCGAAATCACCTATGTAGACGGCGGTTTCAGCCAAGTGGTGGGCGGGATTGCAGAGACTTGACAGCTTTTGCTGTTCAGTTTGCTATTAAATATATAGCTGGTTGAGCAGTATTTATAAGGGCTAGTGGCCGATTAGGCTTTAAATTGCCCCGTCAAAGGGTGAATGCCTGCCACGCAGCCGAGCACTCACCGTGTGTTGCTGATTACAACTGGGCTTGGCGCGCAGATATGCGCTTGTTGAAATTGCAAATTGGCTAACTAAGCTATGTTTGAAACATTTTTTTGCTCCAAACATGATTTAATTCATTGATGTTGCATCGATTTGCCTTCTCCAATTTCCAGTCGTTCAAGGATCGCACCGAGGTGTCGCTGGTGTTGGATAAGCGGGTGCCCGACACCGGGTGGTCGCGAACCTGCGACACCGGCCAACGCGTGAGCACAGCCACTGCGGTGATAGGGGCCAATGCCAGCGGAAAAACAAGCATTTTGAAAGCGATGGCCTTTATTCACTCGTTTGTGAGCCATTCTTTCAACTTGAAACCCGACGACCCGCTGCCTTACGCAGCCCATCTGGGCAGTCTGGAAAACGAGCCGTCCGAGTTCGAGATGGAACTGGATTTCAATGGCAAGCATTGGCTGTATCGCCTACGCACGACTCCCCGGCAGGTTTTGCACGAGTCTTTGTACGTCAAACGCGAACGGATGGGATATGTATTTGTGCGTGACTGGAACCCATCAAGCGAGACCTACGACATCAAGCAACATGACTTTGGCTTTTTGCCTTCCGAGGCTCGCAAAGTTAAACCAAATGCCTCACTGATTTCCACCGCCGCTCAGTACGGCGTAGCGCTTGCAAAAGAACTGGCTAGCAGGCCCATCGGCGGCAATATATGGACGCGTGGACGTCGAGCAGTTGACGAATTTGCCTTGGGCAACGCTGCCATGTATTTTGCTGAACAGCTTGGGTCGGAGTGGGAAATGGGGCGACTGTTATCAAGTTGGGATTTCGGCTTGGCGCACGTTCTTCTGCGCGAACAGAAACAAGCCCTGCCCGACGGCACATACCGTGATGTCTGGCTCCCGTTTGGCCAGCACAAGACAAAAAATGGATCCACTTTTGAGCTGCCATTTCTCCAGGAGTCCAGTGGCACCCAGTCTGCATTTGTACTCTTGGCACAAATTTTTCCAGCCCTGGAGCATGGGGGATTGGTAGTCATCGACGAATTTGAGAATGACTTGCATCCTCACATGCTGGAGCCCATCCTGAATTTATTTGCCAGCGAAACCACCAACCCGCGTAAAGCCCAATTGCTGTTCACCTGCCACGCGGTGCAGGTGTTGAATGTGCTGCACAAATCGCAGGTGATGCTGATCGAAAAAAACGAGCACAACGAAAGTTCGGCCTGGCGCCTGGACTCAGTAGAGGGTGTTCGCAGCGACGATAATTTTTACGCCAAATACATGGCCGGTGCGTATGGGGCCGTGCCGCAGCTATGAAGCCGATGCGGCGTCAAGCGAAATTCACTGTTTTGATTGTGGGTGAGGGTGATGCCGAAGTTGCTTTACTTCGGCACTTGAAGGCAATTTATGTGCAGCGTGGCTCAGGCATTGCCGTGACGATTAAGAACGCAAACGGCAAAGGTGCGGGCCATGTGATTGATGTCACGCGGCGTCAGGCGCAAATCGCTGCGTTCGACCAAAAAGCAGCGCTGTTTGACACCGACACAGATTGGACGGACAGGGTCAAAAAGTCAGCGCGCGAAGCCAAAGTTGTCGTGCTCCCGTGCGAGCCTTGCGTAGAGGCTGTTTTGCTGAGCGTGCACGGGCATGCGGTTCACGGGAAAGGCACAGATCAAATGAAGAGAGATTTTGAGAGGCACTTCGGACACCCTGCCCACCAACAGCAGGTTTATGGCAACCACTTCCCGCAGGAACGTTTGTGCGCAACCGCCCCAGCCCCGATTCCAACCATCATTGCGTTGATGACTACTATTAAAAAGATAGCTGCTTGAGCAGTGAATCTATGGGCTATTGGCCGATTTGGCTTAAAAATCGGCTGTTTTAAGTCAATCCAGCTTCACACAGTCGGCAAAGTAGTGCGGTTTGCCGTCCGCGTCTTCCACTTCCACCAGGCCGTGAATATCGGTCTCAAACCCTGGGCACAGCGCGTTGAATTCGCGTGAGAACTTCAGGTAGTCCACGATCTTTTTGTTGAACACCTCACCCGGAATCAGCAACGGAATGCCGGGTGGGTAGGGCGTGACCAGGCTGGTGGTGATGCGGCCTTCCAGTTTGTCGATTTCCACCCGCTCGGTTTTACGGTGCGCAATGTGCGCAAACGCGTCGCTGGGTTTCATGGCCGGCGTCAAGTCGCTCAAATACATCTCGGTAGTCAAGCGGGCAATGTCGTACTTGGCGTACAGGCTGTGGATGTGCTGGCACAAATCGGCCAGGCCCATTTTTTCATAGCGCGGAAACTGCTGACAAAACTCGGGCAGGATGCGCCACATGGGCTGGTTTTTGTCGTAGTCGTCCTTGAACTGCTGCAGCGCAGTCAGCAACGTGTTCCAGCGGCCTTTAGTGATGCCGATGGTGAACATAATAAAGAAGCTGTACAGGCCGGTTTTTTCAATGATCACGCCATGCTCGGCCAGAAATTTGCTCACGATACTGGCCGGCACGCCGGTTTTGGCAAACTTACCATTCAAGTCCATGCCGGGCGTAACGATGGTGGACTTGATCGGGTCTAGCATGTTGAAACCATCGGCCAGGTTGCCAAAGCCGTGCCAGTTCCTAGCCGCGTTTTGTTTGCCCGATTTGCCTTCGCCCAGCATGTGCCAGTCGGATTGGCGGCCAATGCCCTCTTCCACCAGCTTGTCTGGCCCCCAGACCTTGAACCACCAGTCTTTGCCGTATTCCTCATCGACCTTGCGCATGGCGCGGCGAAAGTCCAGTGCCTCCAGAATGCTCTCTTCCACCAGCGCGGTGCCGCCGGGCGGCTCCATCATGGCAGCGGCTACATCGCAGCTGGCAATGATGCTGTACTGCGGGCTGGTACTGGTGTGCATCAGATACGCTTCATTGAACAGGTGCCGGTCCAGCTTGCGATTTTGGGAGTCCTGAACCAGCACATGGCTGGCCTGACTGATACCGGCCAGCAATTTGTGGGTGGACTGGGTGGAAAACACCAACGCCTCTTTGGGCCGCACACGCTTTTTGCCCATGGCGTGGTAAGAGCCGTAAAACGGGTGAAAGGCAGCATGGGGCAGCCAGGCTTCGTCAAAGTGCAGGGTGTCCACATAGCCATCCAGCATGTCCTTGATGACTTCGGTGTTGTAGATCACGCCGTCGTAAGTGGACTGGGTCAGCGTCATCACACGGGGCTTGACCTTTTTGGGATCGACGCCCTTGAGCAGCGGATTGGCCTTGATCTTGGCCTGAATGGCTGCTGGCTCAAACTCGCTCTTGGGAATCGGGCCGATGATGCCGTAGTGGTTGCGCGTGGGCTTCATGAAAACGGGAATAGCGCCGGTCATGATGATGCTGTGCAGGATGGACTTGTGGCAGTTGCGGTCCACAACCACCACGTCGCCCGGGGCCACGCTGTGGTGCCACACCATTTTGTTGCTGGTACTGGTGCCGTTGGTCACAAAAAAGCAGTGGTCGGCATTGAAGATGCGCGCGGCATTGCGCTCGCTGGCCGCAATCGGGCCGGTGTGGTCAAGCAGCTGGCCCAGTTCTTCCACCGCATTGCACACGTCGGCGCGCAGCATGTTTTCGCCAAAAAACTGGTGAAACATCTGGCCCACCGGGCTTTTCAAAAACGCCACGCCACCGCT
>JAYUXO010000197.1:0-4171 GCA_043753505.1 Comamonadaceae bacterium | reverse complement strand
CTGAGGTAATTGTTCAGGTAGCGGTTGGGGCTGGCGCTGTCAATCTGTCCTTCCTGGCGCTGGGCCAGCAGGCGGCCTGCGGGGTCCAGCTCGCGCGTCAATGTCAAAGCGCCAAAGCTGCGCTGGCACTCGCGGTGCAGGCGGTCACGCTCAAAGTCAAGCAGGGTGTGTTCGCCCAATTGCAGGGCGTGCACGTGGCCACTGCCGTAGGTCAGCAGTTGCAGGGGGCTGTCAATGCCTGGCAGCGTGGTGCCCGTGCGGTTGCCCAGGACGTCGTGGGCATGCTGGGTGGCGTGGGTGAAGGAAGTTGGATTTGCATCGGAGATTGGATCCATCAGCCTTTGTTGCTCCCCGGTTAACCGGCCCATGGTGTCGTAGGTAAAGGCCAGCAGGCTCAGCGGCTCCCGATCGGCCACATTCTGGGCTGCCAACTCACCGCGGTAGCGTGCGATCTGGGTCAACCGTCCCGCTTTGTCGTAGTCCATGCGGTCGGTCATGGCGCCGGCGTGTGCGGTGCCCGGCAGTCGCCGCTGGATGAGGCGGTCGGCCTGGTCGTAGGTGTAGTGCGTGGTGGGTTGGGCAAACAGGTTGCTGGCGCTGTTTCTGTTCCCGCCACCCGAGCTGGCCTCGCGGCTGGCGATCAACCGCCCGCCAGCGTCATAGGCGTATTGCTGGGTACGCCCGTCAAAGCCCTGCTCTTGAATGAGGCGGTCCATGACGTCGTAGGTGAACTGGGTGCGGGCGTTGTTCTCGTTTAAGAGCGTGCTCAAGCGGTCGGCGCTGTCCCACACATAGCCCAGCGCCAACGCACCGCGCTGCACGCCGATCAGGCGGCCGCGCTCGTCGTAGTGGTAGGCGGTGGAGGCGGGTTGGATCTGGGTGTGCTCTTCGTTGGGGGCATTGGCATTGGCTGAGTTTGGAGCCGGGTGCTCCGTCACCGATGCCAGCTGCAGGCCGCTGGCTCCGCCGTAGTGGTAGGCCACGCGCCGCCCGTCGGGGCTTTGGGTCTGGGTCTTGCGGTCACGCCGGTCGTAGCTCTGGGTGCTGTGCGCGCCCGTAGCGTCGGTGCTTTGGGCCAACTGCCCGTCCCGGTGGTAGCGGTAGCGATTGGTCTGGCCCGAGCAGTCGGTGTAGCCAATGAGCTGGCCCAGCACGCTCCAGTTGAGAGTCTTGTGCTTGCCGCTGGCGTCCGTGATGCGAATGGGCTGGTCGGGCAGGGCTTTGCTGGCACCCACCTCGGGGTAAGCCAGGCTGGTGGTGCTGGCGTCAGGGGCGATGACCTGGATGAGCCGCTCGTGTGCGTCGTAAGCGTAGCGGCTGGTGGCGCCATCCAGGCCGGTGTGGCTGAGCAGCTGGCCGCTGGCGGGGTCGCGCGTGCTGCTGGTGGTACCAGCCGGGCCATTGACGCTGGCAATGGCACCCTGGGCGTCCAGCTGGTAGGTGGTTTTGCGGGCCAGGGCGTCGATGTCGGCACTCAGGCGACCGCAGGCGTCGTGCTCGTAGCGCACGGTGGTGCCATCGGCGCGGCTGTGTTCACTCAGGCGTTTCAAGCCGCCCTGGCCCTTGAAACGGTAGGTCTCGCGGCGCTTCAAGCTGTCGGTGACCACGGTGTGGGTGTGCTCGCCCTGTGCATCCTGCTGGTAGTCAAACCAGTAACTCAACCCGTCCACATTGGTTTGCTGGACCACTTTGGGGCTGGTGGCATCCGCGTTCAAGCGCGGCGGGGTGCTTTCATAAACGTACTGGCTGCGACCCCCATCGGCGTAGGCATGCGCCAGCATGAAGCCCTGGTGGGTGGTGAAGCGGCGCAGCAGAGGCCCCGCGTCGGTGTTGCCCGAGCCGGCCAAGACTTGCGCCAGGTCGCCCGCGCTGGCCACGGTGTTGGAGTAGCGGTAGGCCACCAGCAGACGGTCACGGCAAGCATGCTCGCCCGTGTCGTGCGGGTCGTGTTCCAGGTAGACCGCTGCCAGGCGCAGCCCGTCGTCCAGGCCCCAGATGGTGGGCACCGCTTTTTTTTGGCGGCGCTGGGCGTCCTCGTCGTTCTCGGGGCGGTAGCTTGCCTGGCCAGGCAGAGCCGCCTCATCAGCCAGGCCGCTGCTGATGCGGCTGTCAATCAGGTGCAGCCGGTAGCGCCGGCCCGCGCCATCGGTAAAGCCCGCCGGGTTGCCCAACCGGTCATGGTGCACCGCCAGGGTGCGGCCCCAGCGGTCTACCAAAGCGGCCAGCTGCCAGGTCGTGCTGAGCAAACTGGCACGCTCAAACACCCAGACGTTCTGGCCGCCGGTGCTCCAGGCGATCACCACGTTGACGGCGCGGCGGCCCGAGGCGGCCCAGGGGGTGCCAGCCAGTTGGTCCAGTCGGCGCTGGATCTGGCCAGCTGCGTACGGGCTGTGGCCCTGCTCGGTCAGTGTGGTGCCCGGCTCCATTCGGTACAGGCTGAGCGATTCGCTGAGCGAGCCCAACAAGTCTCCAGGAGACAGCGGGTCGGCAAAGCTGATCACGCGGCCTTTGCCGTCAAACAGGCGGGCGCTGTTGTTCTGGGTGGGGCCAGCATCGATCTGCAAAGCCAAAGCCCGTAGGCAGGTGCCAGCCCGGGCCCAGCAGGCCCACGCGGGCAGTGTCCTGGCCTGCGGCGTCTTTGTTGGCAGGGCTGATGAGGCTGCTGTAGTTGCGGCTGAAGCTCAAGGGCATGGGGCCGGGCAGGGCAAAGTCAGTTTCATCAGACAGGACTTTGGCACCCAAGGCCGGATTGACCGGCGAGCCCACCGAGACGCCGCCGGGGCACTGCGAGCAGGCCAGACCGCCACTGCTACCGATCAGCACCGTCATCGAGCCTTTGATGATGGGGCCACCCTTCAAGGTGGCGTCTCCCATGCGGGCTGCGGGTTTGCCACTCATGCGCAGGCTCCGGGAAGACAAACAGTGGATGCTATTGAATCAATAGCTGCTTGAGCAGTATCAGATTGGGTTAAGGGCTTGTTTGATGTGTAGAACATCACGATCGGCTGATGGGGCGTGAAAGCAGGCATGGAAGATTTGAATTTTTTGTAAGGGCTAGAAGGATTAGGAACTGCCAGTATTTGTAAATCGGGTTTGCCTGCCGCTACAGTTTGGCGTTGGGGTTGAATCCGGGTGTGCTGCCCATGTCTTGCATGGACGGCGAGTTGCCACCCCCGCCCAACAATCCGCCCAGTCCGCCACCTCCACCACCACCACCGCTTTCACCATCTCCCCCAGCAGCTGGCGCAGCCGGGGCGCTTTGGGCGGCACCGGTATTAATCTGAACCATTCCGCCATCGGCATGCACGGCTGTGCTGCCAATAATCTCAATGTGCGTGCCCGACAGGTAAATACCGCCGTCCGCAGTGAGAACGATTTTGGCGGCCCCGCAAGACAATTCCAGGTGCTCACCCACGCTGGTGATTTGCACCTTGCCAACGCTGGTTTGTTGCCGCTCTCCCACGCTGATGTTTTGGGTTTTGCCGACCTGCAGGCTGTCGGTCTCGCCCACCTCGGTCGTGCGCGTTTTACCCACAGTGGTGGCGTAGGTCTCGCCCACACTGAGCTTTTTCTCCTGGCCAATCTGGCTGGATTGCGCAATGCCCACGATCGTGTTCATCATCAAGCCGACATTCACACTCAGGCCCATACCAATATTGGTCATCCTGGCCATGCCCACCGTTTCAATATTGGCAATACCGATGGTCTCGGTTTTCATCTTGCCGGTTTTCAGGCTCCAGTTATTGCCCACTTTGTCGGACTTGTTCTTTCCGATTTGGGTGGTTTCGTTGCTGCCCACGGCTTCGTCGCGGTTGATGCCGATCTTCAGGTTCTGGTTTTTACCAATCGAAATCTTCTCGTTCAAATCCACGCGTTCCGTGCGGTTCTGGTGAATCGTGATGGTCTCGTCCTTGTCCACCTCTTCGGTGCGCCAGCCGTGCACGTTGATCAACTCGTTTCTGTCCACCGTCTCGGTGCGGTCACGCTGGATGTGGTTCAGCTCATCGCGGTCGACCGTCTTTCTTCGGTCACGCCCGACCCACTTGTCCTCGTCGTTTTCGACTTCGGTCAACTGGTCTTTCTCCGCGTGTAGCCACAGCTGCTCGGCGCCCTTCTTGTCCTCAAAGCGCAGCGCGTTGGCGCTGCCCGGGCCGTCCTTGATGCCTGCGCC
>JAYUXO010000196.1:0-1581 GCA_043753505.1 Comamonadaceae bacterium | reverse complement strand
ACCTGAACGTGCTGATTCAGGAGACAAACTGGGGCACTGAAATATAAGTTTTTGGACGTACCGGGCGAGCGTGAGACCCCGGCAAGAGCGGGCCAGGGGGTTGAAAACATGCTGGGCCGCTAGCCCAGCGCGGTGGGCAGCGCAAACATGCTCAAAGCATGAGATGACACTTCAGCCCATCACAAAGCACTTTTGACCCTTAACAGCTAACTATTTATCACCACACGCTGACGGTACGTCCCCCTTTATAATCTGGCCATATTTTAATTTCAGGCCAAATTTATGCAAACCATCGCGATTGCACAAGCTAAAAACAATTTTTCTGCCCTGTTGCATGCAGTGGAGTCGGGGCAAAACGTGGTCTTGACACGCCACGGTAAGCCCGTTGTGCGCATGGTTCCCGAAGTACAAGCGCAAACACCTGATTTGCAGCGTGAGCAAGTTCTGGCGCAGGAGGCAATGACCTTGTTGGGAGCGTTTCGTGCAAAGGTCAAGCCCGGTCTGGCTCTGGACTGGAAAGAGCTTCGCGATGCCGGCAGAAAGTACTGAAACGGCTGCGGGTTTGACCACGATTGCATTGGACTGCTCCGTTGCCATTCCCTGGTTGATCCAAGAACAAAGCAATCCGGCGGTAGACACACTGTTTCAGGATGGTTACCGGGGCGCAGTAGCGCTGGTGGTGCCTGTGCTGTGGTTCACCGAATGCGGCAGCACACTGAACGAAATGGTCAAGCGCAAGCGTCTGACACTGAAAGAGGCGCAAGAAGGATTCGCCACGCTGCGTTACAGCCGGGTGCAGCCTGACATGCCGCCTACGGTAGACATACAAAGCGCCATCTTGCAGTTGGCGCAAAACCACAAAATCACGTTCTACGATGCCACGTATCTGGAACTTGCTCAGCGTAAACACGGCATGCTGGCCACCCTGGATAAAGAATTACGTGCCGCCGCGCAGGCTGCAGGCCTGCACTGTCTGGACCTTTAAGCCACAACATGTGGCAATAACAACTGTATGACTCACCCCAAAATCCTCATCCTCGACTTCGGCTCCCAAGTCACCCAGCTCATTGCCCGTCGCGTGCGCGAGGCGCATGTGTACTGCGAGGTGCACCCTTGCGACGTGACCGAGCAATGGGTGCGCGACTTTGCGGCCGATGGCCTGCTCAGAGGCGTCATCCTGTCCGGCAGCCACGCCAGTCTGTGGGAGGACGACACGCTGCGCGCGCCGCAGGTGGTGTTTGAGCTGGGCATTCCGGTGTTGGGCATCTGCTTTGGCATGTATGCGATTGCTGCTGCTTTAGGCGGCAAGGTAGAAGGTGGTCACGGCCGCGAATTCGGTCACGCCCAAATACGCGCCCGCGGCCACACGCGGCTGCTGGCCGACATTGCAGACGAAACCACACCTGAAGGCCACGGCCTGTTGAATGTGTGGATGAGTCACGGCGACAACGTCACCGAAATGCCGCCCGGCTTCAAGCTCATGGCCAGCACCGACAGCTGCCCCATAGCCGGTATGGCTGACGAAGCGCGCAGGTTCTACGCCGTGCAATTTCACCCCGAAGTCACCCACACCACCCAGGG
>JAYUXO010000195.1:0-4191 GCA_043753505.1 Comamonadaceae bacterium | reverse complement strand
GCGAAAGCGCTGCGGGTTCAGGAGCCGGGTTCAGGGACGCAGAATTCGCAGAAGCTACGCAGAAAACGCAGAGAAAATTCTTGAAAAGTTTGGGTCTGGCTGTTTTCTGCAACCTCTGCGCTTTCTGCATCCTCCCCTGACCCTATCCCCCAGGCGACCCACCCGACGTCGTCGTGTTGCTGGGCTTGGCAGGCTGCGGCAACAGCCGCTGCAGCTCCTGATCGCTGATGATTTCAAACACACGCACCACTTTTTGAACACCACTGACGTTGCGCACCACCGTAGTGGCGCGTTCGGCTTCGCGTTGCGTCACGCGGCCCATGATGTGTACGGTGCCGCGCTCGACCACCAGCTGGAAGGCGTTCGCGTACAGGTCTTGTGCGTCTACCAGCGCGGCGCGCACGCGGCCAGCCACCAGCACGTCGGATGAGCGCTGGGTGAGGGTGGAACTGCCCATTACGGCCAGCTCGTTGACGATGGCGCGCACGTTCTCCACCCTGGCCACTGTTTGCTCGGCAAGCAACTTGTCTTGCGCGCTGGCGACCTCGCCGGTCAGCAACGCCTGGCGGTTGTAACTGTTCACGTTGATGTGGCCACGAACACCCAGCGCATCGCGCAGGCGGTTGGCAGCACGCAGCTCGATGCCCTCATCTTCCAGCTGCGCGCCCGAGGTGCGCCGGTCGGTCGCTACCAACGTGCCGCCGACCAGGGCACTGCCCAAGATCAACGGTGCACAAGCAGATAGCAAACCGGCCAGGGCAGACACAACAAGAACCAGTTTCAAATAATTTTTCATAGAACAGTTTCCAAATCACCCAACAACTGAACATCCACACCATCGCAAATGCAGTGCAGGGCCAAAATATGAACCTCTTGAATGCGCGCCGTTCGTTCGTGCGGCACGCAAATGTGAACATCGGTTTCACGCAACAGTGTGGCCAGCTTGCCGCCGCCACGCCCGGTCAGCGCCACCACGGCCATTTCGCGCTCGTGCGCCGCTTCCACGGCTTTCAGCACGTTCGGCGAATTGCCGCTGGTAGACAGGGCGAGCAGCACGTCGCCAGCCTGGCCCAGCGCCCGCACCTGTTTGGAAAACACGTGGGAAAAGTCGTAATCGTTGGCGATGGCGGTGAGGATGGAGCTGTCGGTGGTCAGCGCTATGGCGCCTAACTCAGGCCGCTCGCGCTCGAAGCGGCCTACAAACTCCGCTGCGAAATGCTGCGCATCAGACGCCGAGCCGCCGTTGCCACAGGCCAGCACCTTCCCGCCGCTGGTCACGCAGGCCAGCATCGCCTGCACGGCAGCCGCAATGGGCTTGCTTAAAGTTTGCGCGCATTGGTATTTGAGGTCGGCGCTATCGATGAAGTGCTGTTGGATGCGGAGTTCTTGCATGGCAGGAATGATACTGCGCACGTTTGGCACCCTCCCGGCTGCACCAGTTGCATCAGTTTCATGCCAAACAGGCTTTCTGCCCTTATAAATACTGCTCAAGCAGCTATCAAAGCAGGAGTGGATCAGCTCGATGCATCAAATGCGGCGCGCAGCCAGGTGATGTTCGCATCCTCCACCAGCACCACATCAAAGCGGCATGGCGGCTCGCTTGCCAGCTGCATCAAATAGTGTCGCGCAGCAAACACAATGCGCCGCTGTTTGACCCTGCCCACGCTACCCGCTGCGCCGCCATGCGAGCCACCGGCACGCTGGCGCACCTCAACAAACACCAGCGTGCCGTCAGCACCCTTCATCACCAGGTCAATCTCGCCGCCACCGCGTCCTGGGGTTCGATAATTGCGCGAGAGCAATCTCAGCCCCGCCGCCTGCAAATGGGCCAGCGCGCACGCTTCGGCGCTATCGCCTTTTTGTTTGGTGGTTTGCTGCGTACCGGCTGCTGTGGGTTTGGCCGGGCTGGCTGCACCGAACAGCGGCTTCATAAAAGGAAATTTCATTGAGCGCTTCTTTCGTCCAGGCCCTGCAAGCCGCCCGTGATGTGGCCGGTGGCCAGCATTATCCAAAAGGTGCGCTGTACCTGGTGGCCACGCCCATCGGCAACCTGGCAGACATCACGCTACGTGCTTTACATGTGCTGCAACTGGCCGACACGCTGGCTTGCGAAGACACGCGCCACACGCAATCGCTGCTACGCGCCTTCGGGATCGACAAAGCGGGCCACCAACTGCTGGCCCTGCACCAGCACAACGAGCTGGAAGGTGCGCAAACCGTGATCGCCCGCCTGGCTGAAGGCCAGCGCGTGGCCTACGCCAGCGACGCCGGCACCCCCGCCATCAGCGACCCCGGCGCGCGCCTGGTGGCCGCGGTCGCGGCAGCTGGCTTTCGCGTGGTGCCGCTGCCTGGGGCCAGCTCCGTGACGGCGGTGCTCAGTGTGGCCGGTGCAGTGGCGCTGGGTGATGCCGACGGTCTGGGCAGCGTTGGGTTTGGTGGCGGTTTTGTGTTTGTCGGTTTTCTGCCAACCAAAGCGCTCGCGTTGGCTACCGCCATCCAATCCCTGACCCAGGAACCCCGCGCCGTGGTGTTGCTGGAAGCCCCCCACCGCATCGCCGCTCTGGCCGGTGCCCTGACGGTACTCGGCTCCCGCCGCGTGACGGTGGGCCGCGAACTGACCAAACAGTTCGAAGAAATCGCCACCCTGCCCTGCAGCGATTTTCCCGTCTGGTTGGCAGCCCAACCACAGCGCAGCAAAGGCGAATTCGCGCTGGTGCTGCACCCGCAAGCCACTGTGGCGGTGGACGACAGCCTGCGGGTGCTGCAACTGCTGATGGCTGAACTGCCGCTCAAAACGGCCGTGAAACTGGCCAGTGAGATCACGGGTGTGGCGCGCAACGGGCTGTATGAGGTGGCGTTGCGCGTCAAGAGCGCATCCCATCAAAAGTGAATCACTTCATCGCCCATTGATCGCCGCCGCCCAGGCCCTGCGGCTGCCCCAACTGCCCCAACGCCGCCGCATCCCCCATCAAATGCGCCCGCCACCACTGTGTTGTGAGCTGTGCCACCAAAGCGTGGTGGGCACTTTCCCGTTCGATGGCTTGTGGCGCGCGCGGCAGCACCGCGTTGCTGCGAACGGTTTGGGCGATACCGGCGAATGTCATGTGATCGGCACCGTCGAGCACCAGCATGGCTTTGTGGCCGGGTGGCAGACCCGCATGCACCTGTTCGCGCACCTGGCCGGCAAAGCGATCGCCAAAGGGGTCGCCGTCGTGGGTGCCCGTCAGACTTAGAAACGGCGAGGTGATCCGGGCGAACTTTTCCTGCATGGGCGACTGCCCCGCCGTACTCTGGCGCATGGTGGGACTGAAAGCGGCAAAGGCTTTGAATCGTGGCTCGGCCAGCTCAGATGGAACGGGATAGCGCTCCCCGGCAAGCGCCTGGGTGGTGCCCGCGCCGAACGAGTGGCCCGCCATGCCCAAAGCGTTCAGTCGCACGCGCCCCCATGGATTGGCCGCATTGTTGGGTGCCGCCTGCTGGCGGCGGGTGATCTCGTCCAGCACAAATTTCACGTCGGCCACGCGGGCCAGCAGTTGCGCAGGTGTAGCGCCGTGGCGCATCGCGGCCAGGATCTCGCTGGGCGCACGGCCTTGCGCGTCGCGCCACAGGCGGTCGTCGCTACCCGGGTGTTGCACATGCAGCACCGCTATGCCCGCTTGTTGCCAGGCCTGGCCCCACACGTCGCCACCCTCGCGGTTGCCGCCCAGGCCGTGGGAGTACACGACCAGCGGGCACGGTGTCTGGCCGTCGGGCCAGCGCATCAGCACGGGCAGGGTGCGGTCGCGGGATTCGTCAACCCAGGTTTGCGCTTGTGTTTGTGTTGTAGCGGTTCGACCGGGAAGCGCGAACACAATTGCAGCGGTAGCGACAAGTAATGCACGTCGCTCTATCAAGTGAGTGGCAATCATTTAGGCAGAAACCTTACAGGTGGTGGACAGGCCTACATACGATAGCGGCAGCTCGTAACTGCTTGGTTTCTGCCGTGTCGATACCAAATCACCTGGGTGATTATTTACATAAATTGCTATTATTTATATAGCTGCTTGAGCAATATGTGGAAAGGCTGTAGCCCGATTACACTAAAAATCAGATGTTTCTTAGCAAGCGCGCCTGCACCGCCAACCGCGTGATGCGCGCCCAGTCACCCTGCTCTATTGCCTCGGCAGGCAGCAACCACGAGCCACCCACACA
>JAYUXO010000194.1:0-1591 GCA_043753505.1 Comamonadaceae bacterium | reverse complement strand
TGCTCAGCCTGGCCTGCCTGGCTTTGTCACCCGCCCAAGCAGCCGACAAGGCCACGGTTTACGGCAAAAACCTGCTGCAAAGCATCAACCTGCCGGTGCAAGCCGTCGCCGAGTTCAACAACGCTGTCGCCAATGCAAAGCCGGGCGCAGTCGGCGTGTTTGACACGCTGAAGGACTGGAAAGGCGCGGAATTCGACGCGACCACCAAGGGCAACCCATACGTGATGGTGGTCAAAGTCAGCGGCCTGGCGGTGGCCGACGGCAACGTGCTGACCCGCTGGCAACCGGGCTGGACGCTGGATGGCGACGGTACCCGCAGCACCTTGATGACTGGCCTCGTCAAAGACGGCGTCAAAGCGGGCGAACGCGTCAACCTGGTGGGCGCGTCGGCACCCATGAGCTTCAAGGACGACCGGAAAATCGCACCGGCTTTGGGCCTGCAATTGGCCACCAACGTGCGCATCGACAGCGTGCAGATTGAGGTGTGGTCAGGTCTGGGCGGCAGCTCATTTACCAGCAAACTCTTTGCCTGGTCGCCGCTGCTGGTGGGCTTGGTTTTTCTTGGCTTGTTCTTCTGGTTCCGGCGGGGCTGACCGGTCATTTTAACTATGAAATAGATAGCTGCTTGAGCAGTATCTATAAGGGCTGGTGGCTGTTTTGACTTATAAAAACAAACACTAACTGCCATGCCACGCCGTCACAAAAGCATAGTCGCCAGCCCCGTTCGCGTAGCGTGCCTGGATGGCGGCGAACGCCCCACTTTGAATATCTGCGGTCAACCGGGCAAGCCCCTCTTGAAGCTCGGCGGGTGGGGCCAATTGCGCAAAGGAGCTGATGTTGGCGCGCACGGCGGCGTCCAGGTAGAGCGCGGGGCGGTGCTTGCCTGCGTAAAGAAACAGGTCTTCAAGCCCGTTCGTCACGAAGAAGGGAGCGACTGCGATGGCTTTGAACCCCGCGCGGGACAAGGCGCTGCGAATCGCTGACTCCGTGGGCATCTTGGCCATGGAGCGCTCCATCATTTGCGGAAAGTAGTGGCACAGCCAGTACTGGCACATCTGCTCGGCCAAGCCCGTAAAAATAACGAATGCGCCAGATTGGCCAGATCGCAGCGTCCGTCGCACCTCTGCGAAGGGGGCATCCAGGCTGTCAAAGTGATGGATGGCGAGCGTGCAAATCGCGCCGTCGAAGCTGGCATCCGCAAACGGCAGGCAGTCTGCGTCGGCCTGAACCCAGGCAACGGCATCAGTCTTGCTGTGCGCCTGCGCGAGCATCACTTCGGACACATCCACCGCGCTCCATGCCCCGCCCAGCGCGCTCAGCGCCAGCGTGTAGTTGCCGGTTCCGCAGCCCACGTCAAGGTAGGTTCCGGTCGGCTTCAGTTGCAGCAACTGAGCCAGCACACGCGAAATGGCCGGGTCTGCGCGCCGCGAGCGCGCATAGGTGGTGCCGATGAGGTCGTAGGGGGAAGGCATGGTTGAGGCTACCGCCAACCGAGCTAACATTTTTACAGCTCGTCACTCACCGCCGCCAGCCTAGGACGCACGAGCTTGCAGGACCCAGGGCTGAATATTCGCCCTCACGTCGTAATAAG
>JAYUXO010000193.1:0-10310 GCA_043753505.1 Comamonadaceae bacterium | reverse complement strand
GTGTTTCGATTGTTTTTATGCACGGCTACCGCTACACCGCGCATGAGTTGGCGGCCAAACGAATTGCCGCAGAAGTGGGGTTCACGCAGATCAGCACTTCGCATGAAACCAGCCCGATGATGAAGTTCGTCAGCCGGGGTGACACCACCGTGGTGGATGCCTACCTGTCGCCGATTTTGAGCCGCTATGTGCAGCAGGTGGCGCTTCAGATGCCGGGCGTCAAGCTGTTCTTCATGCAGTCATCTGGCGGCTTGACCAACGCCCATTCATTTCAGGGCAAAGACGCGATTCTTTCCGGGCCGGCAGGCGGTATCGTCGGCATGGCCCGGACAGCTGCCATTGGCGAATTTGACAAAGTGATTGGCTTTGACATGGGTGGCACCTCCACCGACGTGTCGCATTACGCCGGTCAGTTCGAGCGCGAGTTTGAAACCCAGGTGGCCGGTGTGCGCATGCGCGCGCCCATGATGAGCATCCACACCGTAGCGGCGGGTGGCGGCTCAATCTTGCAGTTTGATGGCGCGCGCTTTCGCGTCGGTCCCGAGAGCGCTGGTGCCAACCCCGGCCCAGCAAGCTACCGCCGTGGCGGACCGTTGGCTGTCACCGATGCGAACGTGATGGTCGGCAAGATTCAACCGCGCTACTTTCCCAAGCTGTTTGGCCCCAAGGCCGATGAAGCCTTGAGCGTGGAAGCGGTGGAGGCCAAGTTCAACGAGCTGGCGGGCAAAACCGGCCGAAACGCCGAGTCGATCGCCGAGGGGTTCATCAGCATCGCCGTGCAGCAAATGGCCAACGCCATCAAGAAAATTTCGGTCGCCCGCGGTTACGACGTGACCCGCTACACCCTGCAGTGCTTCGGTGGTGCGGGTGGCCAGCACGCCTGTCTGGTGGCCGATGCGCTGGGCATGACGCGCGTTTTCGTGCACCCGCTGGCAGGCGTGCTCAGCGCTTACGGCATGGGCCTGGCCGACCAGAACGTGATTCGCGAGCAGGCCATTGAGCTGCCGTTGAATGCTGCCAGCTTGCCCTTGATTGCCGAAAAACTGGAAGCCTTGGGGCAAGCTGCCCAAACCGAGCTGGAACGCCAGCAAGCCAACGCAGGCGCGCTGACCGTGCACCACCGCGTGCATGTGCGCTACGAGGGCAGCGACTCGGCGTTGGTCGTGGCTTTTGGCGATCTGGCCCAGATTCAAGCCAGCTTTGAAGCCGCCTACCGCCAGCGCTTCGCTTTTCTCATGCAGGGCAAGGGCCTGGTGGTGGAAGCCGTATCGGTAGAAGCCGTGCTGGCTGGCGACGCGGCAGACGAGCCCTTGCATCCCCTACACCCGCCACGCGACGTGCCGCGCCGCGAAACCGTGCGCATGTACACCGTAGGCCAGGACGGCACGAGCCAGTGGCACGACGCGGCCCTGGTGGTTCGAGAAGACCTGCGCCCGGGCGACGTATTGCAGGGCCCCGCCATCATTGCCGAGAAGAACGCCACCACGGTGGTGGAGCCGGGCTGGCAAGCCACTTTGACGGCTTATGACCATTTAACCCTTGTAAGAACGGCTCAACGCGCTATCAAATACGCGGCAGGCACCACTGCTGACCCCGTGTTGCTGGAGGTGTTTAACAACCTGTTCATGAACATTGCCGAGCAGATGGGTCTGCAACTGCAAAACACGGCTTACTCGGTGAACATCAAGGAACGCCTGGACTTTTCGTGTGCGCTGTTTGATGCGCAAGGCAACCTGATTGCCAATGCGCCGCACATGCCGGTGCATTTGGGCTCCATGGGCGAGAGCATCAAGACGGTGATTCGCGAGAACTCGGCAACCGTGCAGCCCGGTGATGTTTACGCGCTGAATGACCCCTACCACGGGGGGACGCATTTGCCGGATGTGACGGTGATTACGCCGGTGTACCTGTCTACGGGCGGCCCCCACCCCAACCTTCCCCCGGAAGGGGAGGGAGCTAGGGAGGGGGAGGGAGCCCTGAATTCACTCCCTCCCCTTCCGGGGGAGGGCAGGGGTGAGGGCCCGAGCGCTACCACCTCACACCAAGACAAACCCATCTTCTACGTTGGCTCCCGAGGCCACCACGCCGACATCGGCGGCACCACTCCTGGCTCCATGCCCCCGTTCTCCACCCGCATCGAAGAAGAGGGCGTGCAGATCAACAACTTCAAGCTGGTTGAAAAAGGCGTGCTGCGCGAAGCCGAAATGGTGGCGCTGCTGCAAAGCGGTGAATACCCCAGCCGCAACCCCGCCCAAAACATGGCCGACCTGCGGGCCCAGATCGCCGCCAACGAAAAAGGCGTGCAAGAGCTGCGCAAGATGGTGGACCAGTTTGGTCTTGATGTGGTCCAGGCGTACATGACACACGTGCAAGACAACGCCGAAGAATCGGTGCGCCGCGTCATTACGCGGCTCAAAGACGGCAGCTTCACCCTGCCACTGGACAACGGCGCGCAGATTCAAGTGGCGATACGGGTTGACGTGTCCACAAGAAGTGCCGAGATTGATTTCACCGGCACCTCGCCCCAGCAAATCAACAACTTCAACGCCCCCACAGCAGTGTGCATGGCCGCGGTGTTGTACGTGTTCAGAACCCTTGTGGACGACGACATCCCGCTGAACGCCGGTTGCCTGAAGCCCTTGAAAGTCATCATCCCGCCCGGCTCCATGCTCAATCCCAACCCACCCGCATCGGTGGTGGCCGGCAATGTGGAGACCTCCAGCTGCATCACCAATGCGCTGTATGGCGCGCTCGGCGTGCTGGCCGCCAGCCAGTGCACCATGAACAACTTCACCTTCGGCAACGACAAACACCAGTACTACGAAACCATCTCGGGTGGCAGTGGCGCAGGAGAGACTTTTGACGGCTGCAGCGTGGTGCAAACCCACATGACCAACTCCCGCCTGACCGACCCCGAAGTGCTGGAATGGCGCTTCCCGGTGCGGCTGGAGAGCTACGCCATTCGCCACGGCTCCGGCGGGGCAGGGCAGCACACCGGCGGCAATGGAGGCGTGCGCCGTGTGCGCTTTCTGGAAAGCATGACCGCCAGCATTTTGTCCAACGGTCGGCTGCATGGGGCCTTCGGCCTGCATGGCGGCCAGCCGGGCGCCGTCGGCGTTAACAGGGTCGTGCGAGTCAATGGGGTGGTGGAAGAACTGGGCCATATCGGCCAGGCCGAGATGAAGCCCGGTGATGTGTTCGAGATTCACACGCCGGGTGGTGGCGGATGGGGCGCGGCAGAATAGGTTGGTATTTGTTCCTTCCCCTTTCGGGGGAAGGCAGGGATGGGGGCACGCATGTGGTGGGGATGGTTGGCGCTGTTGCCCCCATCCCAACCTTCCCCCGGGAGGGAAGGAGCAAACCCCACGCCATCCAAACCTGAGCTGAACATGCCCGACATCGCCCTTGCCAACTACCAGTTCCTGGCCCGCTACAACCAGTGGTTCAACGACCGTCTGTACACCGCCTGCGAAGCCCTGAGCGATGAAGAGCGCAAGCGCGACCGGGGCGCTTTCTTCGGCTCCATTCACCACACCCTGACGCACCTGGTGCTGGCCGACAAAATGTGGCTGGACCGTTTCACGTGTCAGGGCATGGACTTCGCCGCATTGCCCCACGCGCTTCTGGCATTGCCACCGGGTAGCGACTACACCAGCGACCTGCATCCCCAGTGGTCAGACCTCAAGCTGCAGCGCACGCAGCTGGATGCCGCCATCACCACCTGGCTGGCTGACATGCCCGCCGACTTCCTCCTGCGCACCATGCGCTACGCCAACACCAAAGGCGTGCAACGCAGCCACCCCGCCTGGCAGGCGCTCACGCACTTGTTTAACCACCAGACCCATCACCGCGGACAGGTCACCGCCTTGCTGGCGCAGGCGGGGGTGGATGTCGGCGTGACGGATTTGATTGCCCTGGTGTAGTTGGTTTGCTATATAAATAATAGCTGCTTGAGCCGTATCGATAAGGGCTAAATCTACTTTTCGGTAGTAAATCCTGGTGCAGGCCACACATGGGCATACGCGAGTTCGCGGCGCTTGTGCACTACCCTCTGCTGACCAGGTCCGATAAAGTGTCCAACTCCATCCTGACCAAGGCTGTTGAAGTCTTGACTAGCCCTTCGACAAACTCAGGGTGAACGGTCCCCTGTTTCACTGGGCCGGATCAATAACATCGACACATGACCACCGCCACCCCCAGCCTTTCCAACCCACCCGCCATTCCCTTTCGCCAGGACGCCAGCGTCATTGGCCTGGTGGGCCTGGCCCACTTGGTCAGCCACTTCAGCCAGCTCCTTCTGGCACCCCTTTTCCCCTGGCTCAAGACGGAATTCAACGCCAGCTACACCGAGCTGGGTTTTTTGATGACGCTGTTTTTTGTGGTCTCGTGCGGCGTTCAAACCGCCTCGGGTTTTCTGGTGGACCAGCATGGCCCACGGCCCATTTTGTTTGTGGGTCTGGCTTTGCTCGGTGTGGCGGCGGCGGGTTTCGCGGCCAGCACCAGCTACTGGATGATGGCTGTTTGTGCGGTGGTGGCCGGCACGGGCAATGGCGTGTTTCACCCGGTGGACTACACCTTGCTCAACCGCAAAATCAGCGCGCCGCGCCTGGGTCATGCCTACAGTTTTCATGGTGTGACGGGGAGTCTGGGCTGGGCGCTGGCACCGGCGCTGCTGGTGCCGCTGGCACTGGCGTTTTCATGGCGGGTGGCGCTGGGTGCGGCGGCCGTTCTTATTTTTGGCGTGCTGGCAGTGCTGTGGTTCAACCGGGGTCAGTTGGCTTTGCCGGTTGTGGCGGCACCCGCCGACAAGGCCGGGCACAACGAGGCGACCCTGGACTTTCTGAAAATCCCCGCAGTGTGGATGTGTTTTGCCTTCTTCTTTTTCTACGCGGGTGCGCTCAGCGTGGTGCAGGCCTTTGCGCCAGAAGCGGCGCGCCAGATGCACAACGTGCCGGTGGCGCTGGCCGCCATGTGCTTGACGATTTACATGCTGGGCAGCGCGGGCGGCATGGTGGCAGGCGGCTTTCTGGCGGTGAACCCGGCGCGCTGCGAACGCATTGTGGGTGCAGGGTTTGGCCTGGCTGCGCTCTGCGCGCTCGTTGTGGCGTTTGCGCCGCTGCCCGCGCTGGCGGTGCCGGTGGTGTTTGGTTTTATGGGTCTGTTCAGCGGTATGGCGGGCCCCTCACGCGACCTGTTGGTCAAGCGCTCCACCCCCGACAACGCCACCGGGCGGGTGTACGGCGTGGTGTATTCGGGGCTGGACATTGGCCAGGCGATTGCGCCGCTGGTGTTTGGCGCGTTGATGGACGCGGGACGCTTTCAGGCCGTATGGCTCGGCCTGGTGTTGCTGCAAGGCGTGCTGATTGCCAGTGCGTTCAGCGTGCGGCGGGTTCGGCGGTTGTAGCGCTTTCGGTATGAACAGCCTGGCTTGCGGACTTGCTCCATCCCCTTTCCGGTGGATGGGGCCTGATTTTTTGGCCAGGAATCAAGGCCTGATCACCGCCCCCGCATGAACAGCGCATCCAGCTCTTTCACGCTGATCTGCCGCCACGTGGGTCGCCCGTGGTTGCATTGGTCGCTGCGTGGCGTGGCTTCCATTTGGCGCAGCAGGGCATTCATCTCGGGCACGGTGAGGCGGCGGTTGGCGCGCACGGCACCGTGGCAAGCCATGCTGGAGAGCAATTCGTGCTGGGCGCGCGCCATCACGGTGCTGGCCTCGTGTTGCGCCAGCTCGGCCAGCACGCTGCGGGCCAGCTCCACCGCGTCGCCCTTTGCCAGGCTGGCTGGCACGGCGCGTACGGCCAGTGTTTTGGGGGAGAAGGGCGTGATCTGCAGGCCCAGGGTGTGCAGCGCATCTGCGTTGGCTTCTGCGGTGGCCACTTCTTGCGGGCTGGCGGGAAAGGTGGCGGGGATCAGAAGAGGTTGACTCTGGATGGGATGGGGTGCCCCTGCGGCGGGATGGGGTGCCCCTGCGGTAGCGCTGACATCCATTTGTAGTTTCAGCCCCTCGTACACGATGCGCTCGTGCGCGGCGTGCATGTCCACGATGACCATGCCCTGCGCGTTTTCCGCCAGGATGTAAATGCCGTGCAACTGGCACACCGCTAGCCCCAACGGCAATTGCGTCGGTTCGTGTACCGGTGGTGGCGCGAGCTGAGGTTTGCCCCACAGCGCTTGCAGTTGCGCGGCGGAGTCAGCAATGAGGTGGCGGTCGGTGTGTTGACGCGTCACATCATCACGTTCATTTGCTATGAAATGAATAGCTGCTTGAGCAGTATTGGCAAGGGCGGATGGCTGATTTGGCTCATAAATGTCGCTGGGAGCAAGCTGGGCAGCTACTTGACCTGCTCTGGGCACGGCCAGCGCGTTGTCCACCGCATGGCGCACCGCCTGGTGCACCTGGCGGCCGTCGCGGAAACGCACCTCTATTTTGGTGGGGTGCACGTTCACGTCGACCTGCGTGGGGTCGATGGCGACGTGCAGCACATAAACCGGCTGGCGGTGGCCGTGCAACACATCTTCGTAAGCGCTGCGGGCGGCGTGGCTGATGACCTTGTCACGCACAAAGCGGCCATTCACGTAGGCAAACTGCTGGTCGCCCCGGCTGCGCGAGGCATCGGGCGTTCCCGCATAACCCCACACCGCCACGCCCGTGGCGGTGTTTGCATAGCCCCCCAGCAAGCCGCTGGTGGTGTAGTTGACAGCCACGCTGCTGGCCAGCCAGTCGGCACCCAGCACATCGGCCAGGCGCTGCGCACCCGTGGTGGCACGCCACTGCTCGACCAGCTTGCCGTCATGCCAGATGGCAAAACCCACCTGCGGCTGGGCGAGCGCATGGCGGCGCACGGCTTCCACGCAGTGGGCCAACTCGGTGGCGTCGGTTTTCAAGAATTTGCGTCGCGCGGGGGTGCTGAAAAACAGTTCTTTCACCTCCACGGTGGTGCCTAGGTTGCGCGCGGCGGGGCTGATTTCGCCAGTGCCGCCGTCTAGCAGATAGGCATGATTTTGGCCCCCAGCCCTTGAAGTGATTGCTGTGGCAGCTATCGCATTGATAGCAGCCAGTGCCTCGCCCCGAAACCCCATGGTGCCCACCGATTCCAGATCGGCCAGGTTGGCAATCTTGCTGGTGGCGTGGCGCTTCAGAGCCAGCGCCAGTTGCTCGCGGGGTATGCCCACCCCATCGTCTTCCACGGCAATCAGCCGCACGCCACCAGAGCGCAGCCGCACGGTGATTTGTGTGGCTCCCGCATCCAGCGCGTTGTCCACCAGCTCGCGCACCACGGATGCAGGCCGCTCCACCACCTCGCCAGCGGCAATCTGGCTGATCAGCTCGTCGGGTAGTTCGCGAATGGTGGGGCTGGGAATGCGCATGTTGTAGCGCCATTTTAGGGAGCAGGTAGCGGGGGCATCTACCATTCGAGCTATGACCACCCCCCAAACCCATCTTGTCCACCACCCCTACCAGCCGCCCGAAGGCTTCGCTGCGCCGCAGCCGGGCATCTTCAAAGCCTCCACCGTCATCTTTGAAAGCACCGCCGCCATGCGTGCGCGTGACTGGCAAAACAAGCAGGGCTACACCTACGGCCTTCACGGCACGCCCACCACGTTTTTGCTGGAAGAGCGCTTGGCCACGCTGGAAGGCGGCTTGCAGTGTTTGCTGGTGCCCAGCGGGCTGGCGGCGATCGCCAATGTGAACCTGGCTTTGCTCAAGGCGGGCGACGAGGTGCTGATGCCTGACAACGCGTATGGCCCCAACAAAGCCATGGCTCAGGGCGAATTGATGGCTTACGGCATCACGCATCAAATGTATGACCCGATGGACCCGTCCGATCTGGCTACCCGTATCAGCGCCAGAACAGCGCTGGTGTGGCTGGAGGCGGCCGGTTCGGTGAGCATGGAGTTTCCAGACCTCGTGAGCCTGACCCGTATTTGCCGGGAAAAAGGCGTCACCACCGCGTTGGACAACACCTGGGGCGCGGGCTTGGCGTTTGCACCGTTTGGCTTTGATGCAGGGCAGGGCGTTGACATTTCGATTCACGCGCTGACCAAATACCCCAGCGGTGGCGGTGACGTGTTGATGGGCAGCGTGATCACCTGTGACGAGGCCCTGCACCTGAAGCTCAAAGCCACCCACATGCGCCTGGGCCTGGGCGTGGGGGCTAACGATGTGGAGGCCGTGTTGCGCGGCCTGCCCAGCATGGCGTTGCGCTATCGAGCGCACGACGTGGCCGCCCGCGAGTTGGCGCAGTGGCTGACCACCCGGCCCGAAATTGCGCGGGTGTTGCACCCAGCCTTGCCTGAATCGCCCGGCCATGCGCACTGGCAGGCGCTGTGTGGCCCGCAAGACGCTGCGGCGGGCTTGTTTTCGGTGGTGTTTGACAAGCGCTATTCCAGCGCGCAGGTTGACGCGTTCTGCGATGCCTTGACCCTTTTCAAACTGGGCTTTTCCTGGGGCGGGCCGATCAGCCTGGTGGTGCCCTACCAGATGTCCTCCATGCGCCAGATCAGCCGTGCGGCGTGGGCTGAGCAAGGCGTGCTGGTGCGGTTTTCAGTGGGACTGGAATCGATGGCTGATCTGCAGGATGACGTGCAGGCTGCACTGGGTACATTGACATTGCCAAACGCCTGACATTTATCGCTTAAAGTGACCGCACTGAATTTAAAGAAACGGAATACATCTTGGCAACTCCCAACTACGGCTACGAAAAACGGCAACGTGAGCTGGCCAAAAAAGCCAAGAAGCAGGAAAAACTCAAGCGCAAGGCCGACGGCCTTCCGGACGAGGTGGAAGACGCGGAAGACGCAGCGCCCACACACCCGGCGGATGCGCTGCAACCCGTTGTTCAAACGCCCAACACACCATCTGCGCCCTGACTGGCCGGTCCGGTTGATCAGCGTGTTTTGAACTGGACCGGATCATAGAAAAACTGCTCCTGCGCAATTTTTTCGCCCTCCCAGCGCTGGTAGGCCAGCTCTTCGATGCGCGTGCCGCCACCGGCTTTCCAGGTGAACTCAAAAATCCAGCGAATCACCACGTGGTCACCGTTGACAAACACCGGTAGCACGCAGGTAGATTCCACCGATTGCGCCTGATCAATGGCCGCTCCCTCGTGCTTGACCAGCACATCCCGCCCCATACGCGGTGGATTGTGGTTCTCCTGCATGGGACGCATCGGCTGTGTAGAACTCTTCAATGGCTTGCACGTGCGCGCCTTGCACGACGCGAGCAATAAAACGGTCAAGGGTTTGTTGGCTGGGCATGTGGAATTCCTTTGATACTTGTTAATTGGTTGACACGGTGTAGTTCAGCGCCATGCGTCCGCCATCGGCCACCACGATTTCGCCCGTGATGTAGCTAGCCGCGTCGCTTGCCAGGTAAGCCACAACGTCAGCAATTTCTTCGGGCTGACCCAGGCGTCTCAAAGGTGTTCGGCTCAGGATGCGTTGGCGGGCCGCTTCGCTGGTCAGCACTGCGGCGGCAGCCAGTTCGGTGGCAATGGTGCCGGGTGCCACTGCGTTGACGCGAATGCCATGGTCGGCCAGGGCCAATGCCATGACGCGGGTGAGCTGGTTGATGCCGCCTTTGCTCACGTTGTAGCTGGCTATGTTGGGGATAGCCAAGGTCGCGTTAACCGAGCTCATGTTGACGATGGCCCCGCGCGATACTGCACCGCCGATGTTTTCCCGTGCTTGTGCCCTGACCATCTCGCGCGCCACCGCCTGCCCCACCAAAAAAGCGCCTTTCAGGTTCACGCGCAGCACCGTATCAAAGTCGTCTTCCGTCACGTCCAGAAAATCAGCCGCTTTGAAAATACCGGCGTTGTTCACCAGCACGTCAATGCGGCCATGCGCTGCCATGGTTTGCGCCACCAGCGCCTCAACCTGGCGCTTGTGGCCCACGTCGCAGGCAATGAACAAAGCACCGAGTTCATCTGCCAAGGCTTGCCCGCGTACAGCGTCTACATCTGCAATGACAACGGGCGCGCCCTCACGCGCAAATCGCCTCGCGCAGGATGCGCCAATACCCTGTGCGCCGCCGGTGATCAGCGTCACACGGCCCTGCAGGCCAAATGAAAGGGTGGGTATGGTGATCATGTGTTACGGGGTGTTATGAGTGAAAACAGCTTGTAGCCCTTATATGATCTGCTCAAGCAGCTATGAATTTAGTAGCGTTTGTTAGTCAAAGGATAAACGACCATGCGCATCGGAGAGTTGGCCAGGTTGACTGGCACCACCCCAAAAGCCGTTCGTCACTACGAGGCCAGGGGATTGCTGGGCAAGATTACACGGGCTGGCAGCTACCGCGTGTA
>JAYUXO010000192.1:0-10314 GCA_043753505.1 Comamonadaceae bacterium | reverse complement strand
GATGTGTGGGCGGTGCGATCCCATAGGCACGCAGTTTCTCGCGCGTGGCATCGCTCATCCAGTCGGTGGTCCAGGCGGGGGCCAGGCGGGTCGTGACGGTGACCTGGATATTGTGGGCAGCCAGCGCGGTGCGGATATCGCCCTCGATTTGATCGACCGCAGGGCAACCGCTGTAGGTTGGGGTAATGACGATTTCGAAGCCGTCGGGCGTGGCGATGACGTCCCGAAGAATGCCGAGTTCTTCAATTGAGACAACGGGGATTTCGGGGTCAGGGACTTGTTGCAGTAGTTTTCTGATGTCGTCGGTTTTGTAGTCGCCGCAGGGGCGTGAAATGGGGTCAGAGCCCGATTTCGTATGGGTGGAGCAGTCGCCGACTGGGTCCGCGTCCTGAATCGGGATCCGACCCCAATTCACGCTCACCACACCGCCCCCGGATGCTGCCGGTGCAGGCCTTGCATCTCTGCCAGTAAATAACTCAAATGCTCGGAGTGCTGACCGGCTTTGCCGCTGGTTACAAAACCGGTGGCGTTGGGGCGAGTCAATGTGGCCTCTTGCAAAGCGTCGTCCACGCAGGCATCCCACGCGGCTTGCAGCAAACGGGTGTCCACTGCCACACCGTCAGCCACGGCAGCGGCCTCATCGTCACTCACGGTCCAGAACTCTTGTGTCAGAGGCATCAGGTGGCTCAGGGCGGCCTGCATACGTGCGTGGGACTCGTCAGTGCCATCGCCCAGGCGCAGTAACCAATCGCGCGCGTGGCGCAGGTGGTAGCGCACTTCCTTAACGGATTTGGCGGCAATGGCGGCAAGTTGCGCGTCGGTTGATTGCTGCAGTGCGCCCCACAGCAGGTGCATCAAAGCGCTGTACAAAAAGTTCCGTGTGATGGTGGTGGCGTAGTCCAGCGGCGCCGCTGCGCTGGGGGCAAGCGGGCCGCTCAGTGAAGGGAAATGGGGGAGTTCCAACAGGGTGTAGTTACGAAATTCCTGGGGGTTACGCAGATAGGCCAGACTGTCTTCGGTGGCACCGCTGCCTTGCAACTGAGCGGCATGCTGATACAGCATGCGAGCTTGGCCAATGAGGTCCAGGCTGATATTGGTCAGCGCAATGTCTTCTTCCAGCACCGGGCCGTGCGCGCACCACTGGGCATTTCGCTGGCCCAGCACCAGGGCGTTGTCGGCCAGGTGGAGGATGTAGTTGAGATGCGCTACCGAAGGGGCGTTGGCTTGTTCAATCACATGTGTCCCACTTCGTCGGGAATTTCGTAGAACGTGGGATGGCGGTAGATCTTGTCGGCCGCAGGCTCGAAAAACTCGGCCTTATCGTCCGGTTCGCTGGCCGTGATGGCGTGCGAGGGAATCACCCAAATACTCACGCCTTCCTGGCGGCGGGTGTAAACGTCGCGGGCCATTTGCAGGGCTTGCTGCGCGTCCGAGGCGTGCAGGCTGCCGGCATGTTTGTGTTCCAGGCCTTGTTTGCTTCTGATGAAGACTTCCCACAGAGGCCATTCGCGGCTTTGAGCCGCGATGGCCTTTTGGGCGGTGCTGACACCCGACCCCTCCCCATCCATCCCCTGTCCAGGGGAGGGCATTACGGGGCTTGAGTCGTCTCGCTCAAGAACACTTGCACTTTCAAAGTAAGCGGCAGGGTTGGGGTGGGGGCCCGCGTTCACGCCGCCTCCTTCAAAGCACGTGCCTTCTGCCTGGCCGCCTGCTTGGCCGCGTACGCGAGCGCCGCGTCCCGCACCCACAGCCCCTCCTCATGCGCTTTTACCCTTGTCGCCAGCCGCTCCTGGTTGCACGGCCCGTTGCCGCCGACCACAGCCCAAAACTCGTCCCAGTCAATGGCGCCGTAGTCGTGGCATTGCTTGTCTTCATTCCATTTCAGATCAAGGTCGGGTAGGGACACGCCCAACACCTTGGCCTGAGGCACCGTGGCATCGACAAACTTTTGCCGCAGGTCGTCATTGCTGATGCGTTTGATGCCCCAGCGCATGCCCTGTGCGCTGTTGGGGCTGTTGGCATCCGGCGGGCCAAACATCGCCAGCACGGGCCACCACCAGCGTCTTACCGCGTCCTGCACCATGGCGCGTTGCTCAGGCGTGCCGCTCATTTGCACCATCAGGCTTTCAAAGCCCTGTCGCTGGTGAAAGCTTTCTTCCTTGCAAATGCGAATCATGGCCCGCGCATACGGGCCGTAAGAGCAGCGGCAAATCGGTACTTGGTTCATGATGGCTGCGCCGTCGACCAGCCAGCCAATCACGCCCACATCAGCCCAGGTCAGCGTCGGGTAATTAAAGATGCTGCTGTATTTGGCTTTGCCCGTGTGCAGGCCGTCCAGCAGTTGGTCGCGACTGACACCCAACGTCTCCGCGGCGCTGTACAGGTACAAGCCGTGGCCTGCTTCGTCTTGAACTTTGGCCAGCAAAATCGCTTTGCGTTTCAGGCTGGGCGCGCGGGAAATCCAGTTGCCCTCGGGCTGCATGCCAATGATTTCGCTGTGCGCGTGCTGGCTGATCTGGCGGATGAGGGTTTTGCGGTAGGCATTTGGCATCCAGTCTTGCGGCTCGATTTTTAGCTGGGCGTCCAACTTGGCGTCAAAGCGGATTTGCAGACCTGCGCGTGCTGCGTCCGCGGGTGCGGGCACAGCTTTCAAAACCGGAGCAGTGTCAAGTGATTGGGTGTAAATGGCATGTCTCCAAACGCCCACCGTGAGCGCGAAGTTGCCAGTTTAGCGAATTAACCAACCGATCGGTTGGTTAATTAAATTACCCACCACCATCCACCGTAAAACCTTGCCCACGGCCGCGGCCCAAAGCGTCCAACACTGGCGGCAGCGCAGCCTGCAAAGCGGTTTTCAGGGTGTGTGGCGGATTGATCAGGAACACGCCGCTGGCCGTCAGGCCGGGTCGTGGGGCTTTCTCGTCGGGCATGGTCACTTGCGCCATGTCCGCGTGCTGACCAATGTTCAAAGTAGTGTGCAGCCAGCTTTTGCCCGCCTGAGTCGCCAGCGTTTTCAAACGTCGCGGCAGGTCGTGCGCCTCCGGCCGGGGAATCACCGGGTACCACACCATGTAGCTGCCGCCTGGAAAGCGTTTCAGGCAATCGGCCACACAGGCGGGCACGCGTGCATAGTCACTCTTGATTTCGTAGCTGGGATCAATCAGCACCAGCGCCCGGCGCGAAGGCGGTGGCAGCAGGGCCTTGAGCGCTTCAAATCCGTCAGCGCGGGCAATGGCCACCTGGCGGCCCACTTCCAGCTGGCCAATGTTGCCTTCCAGTGACACATGGTCGGTTGGGTGCAGCTCAAAACATTTGAGCTTGTCGCGCGCCTCATGGCGCAGCAGGCGCTGAATCACAAACGGCGAACCTGGGTAAACCTTCGGCTTCCCAGCGTGGTTGAAGGCAGCCACCAGATCCAGGTAATCCTGCAGAACGACGCTTCGCGGCGCTACCGATTTCATAGCTGCTTGAGCAGTATCGACAAGGGCTATAGCCTTAAAAAGCTTCAAAACGCCGTCATCCGCCTCACCTGATTTGCCCGCATAGTCGCCATCGAGCCGGTACAAGCCTGCACCCGCATGTGTGTCGATCACCATCAACGCCGCAGGCTTTTCGGTGAGGTATTTCAGGGTGGCAATCAACACCATGTGCTTGAGCACATCGGCGTGGTTGCCTGCGTGAAAGGCGTGGCGGTATGAAAACATGCGGTGGATGGTAACCCTGGGGCAATGCCTCAAATGACCTCGGCTACGCCGTCAACAACAGATGACGAACCTTGCCTCTCCGGGCATTTGTCATCAAGCGCAGCAAGATCATTTGTCGTTGAAGCAAAACTTCATATAATGTAGGGCTTTGCAGCGCACCAGTGGCCCCGCGGCAAAAGTAAATCTCCCACCTAAGAGGTTCTCAACTAGAAGAACGCCGACCGTGGAAAAGGGCCCAAATCAATACCGACACCTGGGTGTCGGGCTAACCAGCTCGCAAGAGAAACTCATGAAAACCTTCAGCGCGAAACCAGCTGATGTGGTGCACGAGTGGTTTGTGATTGACGCAACCGACAAGGTTCTCGGACGGGTAGCCAGCGAAGCAGCCCTCCGATTGCGCGGCAAACACAAGGCCATTTACACGCCTCACACAGACACCGGCGACTACATAGTCGTCATCAATGCAGCCCAGCTGCGTGTCACCGGTGCCAAGCCGATTGACAAAATTTACTACCGCCACACTGGTTACCCCGGTGGCATTCGCGAAACCAATTTCCGCGACATGCAGGCCAAGTTCCCCGGTCGCGCGTTGGAAAAAGCTGTCAAAGGCATGCTGCCCAAAGGCCCGTTGGGCTACGCGATGATTAAAAAACTCAAGGTTTATGGTGGTGCCGAGCATCCCCACACCGCCCAGCAACCCAAGCTGCTGGACATTGCCGGCGTCTCGACCAATGCGCTGAGAGCGGCTGCCAAAGCCACCGCCAGCGATCTGGCCCACAACACAAAAGAGGCCACCAAATGATCGGTGATTGGAACAACGGAACAGGCCGCCGCAAATCCAGCGTCGCCCGCGTGTTCATGAAAAAAGGCACCGGCAAGATCACCGTGAATGGCAAGGACATTCAGGCCTATTTCGGCCGTGAAACCTCCATCATGATCTGCAAGCAACCCCTGTTCTTGACGAACCATGTTGAAACCTTCGACATCATGGTCAATGTGCACGGCGGCGGTGAGTCCGGTCAGGCTGGCGCGACCCGCCACGGCGTGACACGCGCCCTGATTGACTACGACGCATCGCTGAAACCAGCGCTGAGCCAGGCTGGCTTTGTGACGCGCGATGCACGCGAAGTCGAGCGTAAAAAAGTTGGCCTGCACTCTGCACGCCGTCGCAAGCAGTTCAGCAAGCGTTAATCTGCACACGCAGCACAACAGCACAGGCTGTTGCACAACAAGCCGCCCAAACGAGAGTTTTGGCGGCTTTTTGTTTAAAACTCCTGCTTTGCCTTTTACGATCACACACGCATGCGTTTCAAGTTACTTGCTCGCCGCCTGACTGTCAGCGCACCCCGTATGGCGGTGCGCAGCCACCTGCCCTGGCCGTTTCGCTGGGTCGTGATGGCGTTGATGCTGGGGCTGTGCGGTGCCATTGGCCTGTGGGCATTTGAATTTGGCAAAGGCATTGCGGGGCTGGACAGTGGCGCACGCGAAGAGCTGGATAAATTGCGCAGCGAGGCCGCGCAGCTACGCGACGAGCGCGAAAAAGCCCGGTCGGTGCTCAACACATCCAGCAGTTTGATGACCACGGAAAAAGCAGCGCAGGGTCAATTGGTGGCGCAAATCCGTAAACTGGAAGCTGACAACCGGGCCCTGCGTGACGATTTGGGTTTTTTTGAAAAACTCATTCCTGCCACCCATGGCGGTGACGGCCTGGCCATTCGCAGTCTGCAAGCCGAGGTGCTCGCCTCAGGCCGGATCCGCTGGCAGGTGCTGGTGCTGCAGCCCAGCAAAAACGCACCCGAGTTCAAGGGCAAGCTGGAGGTCAGCCTGATGGGCCAGCTGGCTGGCAAGTCGTGGAACATGAGCCCGCCGGGCGGCGCGCAGGTGCTTGTTTTCAGGCAGTACCAGCGCGTGGAAGGCTTGATCGACGTACCCACGGGTGCCGTGGTAAAAAACGTTTCGGCCAGGGTGCTCGACGGTGCCGTGGTTCGCGCGGTGCAAACCAGCGCGTTGGTAGCACAGGTATCGCCAGTCAGTATTCTCAATCCGTCAGTGACGCGCCCTTGAAAGGACAAAACCATGTTTGGCAAGAAAAAACAGCCACCCATCAAAAGCCTGATTGCACAGGGCAGCCGGATTGAAGGCAACTTGATCTTCACCGATGGTTTGCGGGTGGATGGTGAAGTCACTGGTGACATCCGTGCCAACACGACCCAGCCCAGCATTCTGGTGGTCTCGGAAAGCGCCACCATCACCGGCCAGATTCATGCCGACCACGTGATCATCAACGGCACCGTGAGAGGCCCGATCTACGCTGCAGAGCTGCTGGAATTGCAGCCCAAAGCCAAGATTGAGGGAGATGTGTATTACAAGTCTCTTGAAATGCACCAGGGTGCCGTCATCTCCGGCAAGCTGGGATTACTCACCGATGCCGAAGAAAAGCCCTTGTTGAAACTAGCGGCAAATAATCTTTAACCACAGCCCCTACGCCGATTGACCTACCATCAGCCCATTATTTGAAACCGAAAGCCACACCATGAGCGCCGTAGCCGAAAACATCCAGACTGAAATGCCCCAAATGCCAAATGGGGCGCTGGTGTTCAGCGACAGCGCCGCCACCAAAGTGGCCGATTTGATAGCTGAAGAAGGCAACCCCGATTTGAAGCTGCGCGTATTCGTGCAAGGTGGCGGGTGCTCGGGCTTTCAGTACGGTTTTACTTTTGACGAAATCACGAACGAAGACGACACCGTGATGAGCAAAAACGGCGTGTCACTGCTGATCGACGCGATGAGCTACCAGTATTTGGTGGGTGCCGAGATTGACTACAAAGAAGACCTGCAAGGCGCGCAGTTTGTCATCAAAAACCCCAATGCGACCAGCACTTGTGGCTGTGGATCGTCGTTCTCAGCTTGAACGGTACAAGCTATCAATTTGAGTAATTTGAACGTTAAAACGGCTACCAGCCCTTATTAATACTGCTCAAGCAGCTATCAAAAATATAGTAACTGGACAGGTTAACGCGGATACAAACATCCCAACACACGGGCGCCTAGGGCGCCCGTTGTGCTTTGTAGCGCAAGCGCTTCGCGCCGCACCGCCTTACGGGCCAACCAGGCAAAAGCCGTGGCTTCGACTTGTAGCGGCGGCAGGCCCCATGCATCGGTCGATTGGACGGGCACGGCGGGTAGCAGGGCTTGCAGGCGCGCCATGGTGTGGTGGTTGAAGGCTCCCCCACCGCAAACGGCCAGCGCGCTGGCATGGGGCGTGTATTGCATCACCGCATCGGCGCAGCTGCGGGCGGTCAATTCGGCCAGCGTGGCCTGCACATCGGCAGGACGCTCTGGGTTTGTCGACAAGTAGGTGGTCAGCCAGGTGCGGTTGAACAAATCCCGGCCCGTGCTTTTGGGCGGCGGCAACGCAAAGTAAGGCTCGGCCAGCATGGCCTGCAGCAACGCGGGCACAACGGTTCCACTCGCTGCCCACTGACCCCCATCGTCAAATGCCTGGCCGGTGTGTTGCAGGCACCAGGCGTCCATCAAAGCATTTGCGGGGCCGCAGTCAAAGCCCAGCATCGTGCCGTCAGCGTGGAGAACTGACAGGTTGGAGATTCCGCCCAGGTTCAGCACCCCCACAGTCTGGCCGGGCTGCGAAAACACGGCTTGGTGAAACAGTGGTGCTAGCGGCGCGCCTTGCCCACCCGCGGCCACATCACGGCTGCGAAAGTCGGCCACCACGTCGATGCCGGTCAGCTCAGCCAGCCGTGCGGGGTTGTTCAGTTGCAGGGAGTAGCCCAATTGGGGTTGATGCCGCACGGTCTGGCCATGCGCGCCGATGGCGGTGATGTGCCCGGGCTGCAAATTCGCCGCTGCAAGCAAGTCTTGCGTGACTTGCGCGTAAACCTGAACCAGCGCATTCGCAGCCAGCGCGGCGCGGTGCAGTTCGTTGGTGCCTGAGGTGTTGAGAGCCAACAATTCCGCTCTTAAATCAGGAGCTAGTTGAGCAGATAAATACTGGGTTACAACCAGTTTTGGTGCAGAAAAATCAACCAGCACGCCGTCTACACCGTCCATCGACGTGCCCGACATCAGGCCGATGTAGAAATCGGCCATCGGCAATGTTATTGGGCGCTCGCCAGCACCACCGAGGCCGCCGCAGCCAGATTCAACTTCATGGCAGCCGCGCTTTGTGCAAATGCGGCACGCGCAGCAGGTGACACGGGCACCGTGTCGGCACGATTGGCCAGAGTCATCGGGTCCACGTGCATGCCATTGATACGGAATTCAAAATGCAGGTGAGGGCCGGTAGCCCAGCCGGTAGCACCCACCGCACCAATATTCTGCCCCTGGCTGACGGCCTGACCGCGCGCCACGCCAATGCGGCTGAGGTGTGCATACACCGTCGTGTCGTTGTTGCGGTGCTTGATGAACACCACATTGCCAAAGCCGTTTTGAACCCCAGCAAATTCCACCGTTCCATCACCCACGCTGCGCACGGCGGTGCCGGTGGGCGCAGCGTAATCCACTCCCAGGTGCGCGCGCCAGGTTTGCAAAATCGGGTGAAAACGCATCTTGAAACCACTGCTGACACGCGAAAACTCCAGCGGCGAGGCCAGGTAAGCCTTGCGCAGGCTTTGGCCATCAAATGTGAAGTAAGCACCTTTGTGCGCCTGACCAGCGGCATTCAAACCCGGCTCCTGGAACCAGGTCGCTTGATATTTTTTGCCGTTGTTCACAAACTCGGTCGACAACACGCGCCCGGTGCGCAGCGGCTCGCCATCGGCTTCCAGGGCTTCATAGACGACGCTGAAACGGTCGCCCTTGCGCAAGGCGCGGTGAAAGTCGATATCGCCATCAAAAATCGTGGCCAGTTGCACCGCGACCGCGTCGGGAATCCTGGCGTCGTCAGTCGCAGCAAACAGCGAGCTGCGAATGGTGCCGCTGCCCAGTCGTGCGGCAGCTACCAGTGGCGCAGTTTCGATGCGTGAGGTGAACCCGTCGGCGGTTTTTTCGACTACCAGGCGATTGAAGTTGCCCGATTCATCGCTGACCCAGCGTGCTGTCAAATTCAGCAGCGCCTGGTCTTCGCTGGCTTCGGCCAGCACCGTGCGGCCGGGGCGACTGAGCACGGCGGTGCGAAAGTTTTTGTCATTGCGCAAAAACGCCGCTGCGTTCACGTCTTGAATGCCCAGGCGTGCCAGCATGCCTTGCGCCGTGTCGCTGGAGCGGCTCACATCAGCACGAGACAGCTGGAAGGCATGTGCGTCCAGCGCCAGTTGCTGCTCATGCAGAGGCAAGGGTTGCACAGGTTCCAGAACCTGGCGAACCGGCAATTGGGACGCATCGGGTGCCAGCGACGCCACGGCGTAGGCCCCGCCGCCAGTGAAGGTCAGCGCGGCGGCGATTGCCAGGGTAACTTGTTTGGGGTGGTGGTTGATCGACTGGGCAAAGCGGGCTATCGAAGGGGTGACACAGGCATTCAGGGCACTGCGCAATGCGAAAAATGAGGTCAAAACAACGTCTCCACAACGATTGAAGGCTTTGCAGAATTTTCGTTACACCAGCCTAGCCGACTGGGCAATCTAAAATTGCAAGGTAATAAGTCACAAACCAGTACAAGGGTCGCAGTATAGCCAGCCTGCGACGGGAATACCCACAAAATTTCCCGCTGATGTCCTACACGCAGATACAAAAAAACCATATGAATCAAGCATCATCCGAAAAAACTGTACTTTCAGACAGCCCTGCAGACAGCGTCCAGGCCGCACTGGCCATCACGTTGCGCGGTTGCGACGAGTTGATCCCGCAAGATGAGTGGATCAAAAAATTGGCCCGGTCAGAAGCCACGGGCACCCCGCTGCGCATCAAATTGGGACTGGACCCGACCGCGCCCGACATCCACATTGGCCACACCGTGGTGTTGAACAAAATGCGCCAGTTGCAGGATTTGGGGCACACCGTCATTTTTCTGATTGGCGACTTCACCAGCCTGATTGGCGACCCCTCGGGCCGCAACAGCACCCGCCCGCCGCTCACGACCGAGCAGATCAAGGCCAACGCCGACACGTATTACAAGCAGGCCAGCCTGGTACTGGACCCCGCCAAAACCGAAATTCGCTACAACAGCGAATGGAGCGACCCGCTGGGCGCGCGCGGCATGATTCAACTGGCCGCCCGCTACACCGTGGCCCGCATGATGGAGCGCAATGATTTTCATGACCGCTTCAAGGCGGGCACGCCCATCAGCGTGCATGAATTTCTCTACCCGCTGATGCAGGGCTACGACTCGGTGGCGCTCAAAAGCGACCTGGAGCTGGGCGGCACCGACCAGAAATTCAACCTGCTGGTGGGCCGCCAGTTACAACAGGAATACGGCCAGGAACCGCAATGCATCCTGACCATGCCGCTGCTGGAAGGGCTGGACGGCGTGGAGAAGATGAGCAAGAGCAAGAACAACTACATCGGCATTTCAGAAGACGCCAACACCATGTTTGCAAAAATTTTGAGCATCAGCGACGTGTTGATGTGGCGCTGGTACACCCTGCTCAGCTTCAAGTCAGAAGCCAACGTTGCTTCGCTCAAAGCTGAGGTGGACGCAGGCCGCAACCCCAAAGAC
>JAYUXO010000191.1:0-4212 GCA_043753505.1 Comamonadaceae bacterium | reverse complement strand
TCAACATCCGCACCACCCCCAGCGCATGCCGCCGCAACGCAAACGGGTCTTTGTCGCCGGTGGGCAAATTGCCAATGCCAAACATACCGACCAAGGTTTCCAGCTTGTCCGCCAGCGCCACCACCACGCCCACATCGTTGCGCGGCAAGTCGTCACCTGCAAAGCGGGGCTTGTAGTGGTCTTCAATGGCAAGCGCCACGGCTTCACTCAGGCCGTCGTGCCGTGCGTAGTAGCCGCCCATCACGCCTTGCAGCTCAGGAAATTCGCCCACCATGTCAGTGAGCAGGTCGGCTTTGGCCAGCTGCGCGGCGGTGTCGCACTGCTTTGCTAACACGTCGCCGCCCAGTTGCTGGCCAATGGCCTTGGCAATGGCCCGCACACGCTCGGTGCGCTCGCCCTGCGTGTCCAGTTTGTTGTGATAGACCACCTTGGCCAGACCCGGCACGCGTTCTTCCAACGTCTTCTTGCGATCCTGGTCAAAGAAAAACTTGGCATCCGCCAGCCGCGGGCGCACCACGCGCTCGTTGCCACCGATCACCAGGCTGGCATCCGCTGGATTGATGTTGCTCACCACCAAAAACTGGTTGGTCAACAAGCCCCGCGCATCGAGCAGCGGGAAGTACTTCTGGTTGGCCTTCATCGTGAGAATCAGGCACTCCTGCGGCACGTCCAGAAACTGCTTTTCAAACTGACACACCAGCACCTTGGGGCGCTCGACCAGGGCGGTCACTTCGTCGAGCAGAGCATCGTCATCGATGGGTTTCACATCAGCGCCCACCGTGGCTGCCGCAGCCGCCAACTGGCGCACGATTTCAGCGCGGCGGGCGTCAAACGACGCGATCACGGCACCGTCTCGCGCCAGCGTTTCGGCGTAACTGTCGGCCTCTTTAAAAACCACCGGCGACAGCGGCGCTTCAAACCGGTGACCCTGCGTGCTGTTCCCTGCCAACAGGCCGAGCGCTTGCACCGGCACTACACCGCTGCCATGCATTGCCACCAGCCCATGCGCAGGCCGCACAAAGCTCACGCTGCTCCAGCCAGGCAGCTCGCAGCCGCTTTCCAACTGATAGCTCATGACTTTGGGAATCGGCAATTTGGCAATCGCTTCTTGCAGGGCAATCTGCAAGCCCGCGACCAGCGTGGCACCGCACACCGTGCTGTCGTAGAACAGGGCTTCGGCCTTGCCGTCCATGGCGCGCTTCAGGCCCGCAACGGCGGACACGTCAGCACCCAGGGCCTGCAGCTTTTTGACCAAGGCCGGCGTGGCGTTGCCCGAGGCATCCAGGCCCACGCTGACCGGCATGAGCTTTTGCGACACCGCCCTGTCTGCGGCTTGCACGGCGACGTGCGTGACGTGTGCGGCCAGTCGGCGCGGTGAGGCAAAAGCGGTGACGGTTGAGTCAGCGTCGCACAGGCCTTGCGCCTTCAATTGCTCGTGTAGAACGGCAGCGAAGGCATCGCCCAGTTTGCGCAGGGCTTTGGGCGGAAGTTCTTCGACGAAGAGTTCAACAAGTAGGTTGCTGGTGGTCATGGTTTCAAGCCGCCTTTTTAGCCATCTGCGCCACCCACTCGCGCGGTGCCAGCGGAAAGCCCAGGCGCTCGCGGGATTCGTAATAGCTGGCGGCCACGGCGCGGGCCAGATTTCTGATTCTTCCGATGTACGCGGCGCGCTCGGTCACGGAAATCGCGCCGCGCGCGTCCAGCAGGTTGAAGCTGTGCGCGGCTTTCAGCACTTGCTCATACGCGGGCAGAGCCAGTTGCTGCCCGATCAAGTGCCGGGCCTGCTTTTCGTGGGCGGTGAACGCGGCAAACAGAAAGTCGGCGTCGGAATGCTCAAAGTTGTAGGCAGATTGTTCTTTCTCGTTTTGCAGGTAGACATCGCCATAGCTCAGCTGGTAGCCGGTGGTTTTGTCTTCTGTCCAGGTCAGGTTGTAGACGTTGTCCACGCCTTGCAAATACATGGCCAGGCGCTCCAGCCCGTAAGTGATCTCACCCGTGATCGGCCTGCAGTCGATGCCGCCGACCTGCTGGAAGTAAGTGAACTGCGTGACCTCCATGCCGTTGAGCCATACCTCCCAACCCAGGCCCCAGGCACCCAAAGTCGGGTTCTCCCAATCGTCTTCCACAAAGCGGATGTCGTTTTGTTTCAGGTCAAAACCCAGTGCCGTCAGGCTGCCCAAATACAACTCCAGGATGTTGCTGGGCGCGGGTTTGAGCACCACCTGGTATTGGTAGTAGTGCTGCAGTCGGGTGGGGTTGTCGCCGTAGCGGCCGTCTTTGGGGCGACGGCTGGGTTGCACATAAGCGGCTTTCCAGGGCTCGGGGCCGAGCGCGCGCAAAAAGGTAGCGGTGTGGCTGGTGCCCGCGCCCACTTCCATGTCGTAGGGTTGCAGCAGGGCGCAACCTTGATTGGCCCAGTAGTTTTGCAGGGTGAGGATGATTTGTTGAAAGGTCAGCATGTTTTTAATTTTATAAGCCTTTTAGGCCTCCAGCCCTTTTATATGTTGCTCGAGCAGCTATCAAAACAATAGTAACCAGGGTGATCCACAGCGGCCACATACCAAAGCGTGAGGCCCACCACGCATAAGGCGTGGTTCCGCTGCGCCCCTGCACTTCGCCCACCAGCGCGCCGCGTGTGTGGCGCGGCAACGAATGGGTAACGCGGCCCGTGTGGTCGATGATGACCGTAGCCCCGGTGTTGGTGGCGCGGATCATGGGGCGGCCCAGCTCGAGTGCGCGCATGCGGCTGATGTGCAGGTGCTGGTCGATGGCCACGCTGTTGCCAAACCAGCCGATGTTGCTGATATTGACCAGGATCGTGGGGGCGGTGGCAGGGTCGATGAAGCGCACGGCCAGCTCTTCGCCAAACAGGTCTTCGTAACAAATATTGGGGGCCAGACGTTGGCCTGCGAAGTTGAAGGACGGCTGGCCCACCGCGCCGCGGTTGAAGTCGCCCAACGGGATGTTCATCATCTGCGTGAACCACTTGAACATCGCGGGGATGAACTCGCCGAAGGGCACCAGGTGGTGTTTGTCGTATTGGTACGAGTCGGCGGGAAAAACCGCACCCAGCGTGGCAGAGGGCGGCTGACCGGCACGCAAGCCGAGTACGGAGTTGGTGTAGCCATCGCGAAAATTGCCTAGCGGTATGCCCACCATGGCGGCACTGCCCGGCCCAAGCCGCTGACTCCAATCAAGGAAGAAGTCCTCGGGTAGCTGCTCGGGCAGTATCGGAATGGCGGTCTCAGGCGCGACGACGAGCTGGGTTTTGCTGCCGGTCAGTTGCTCGCCATACCAGCGCAAGGCTTGCGGCACGCCGCTACCCGACTGGAATTTTTCGTCTTGGGGGATGTTGCCTTGCAGGAGGGTGACGGACAGCGTGCCGCTGCTCTGCGCTGCATCGGGTTTACCAAACACCAGCATTGCCGAGACGGCTAACACCAGCGCTCCCAGCAGCCCTAGAGCGGCGCGGTTGGCCGCACGAGCCGGGTTGGCGTGGGTGGTTGCGAACCCGGCCAACAAAGCTGCCCCGGCAGCCGCCACCGCACCCACGCCGTACACGCCCACCCAAGGTGCCAACGCCGCCAACGGCCCATCGACCTGCGCATACCCGCCCGCGCCCCACGGAAAACCGGTCAACCACATGCCTCGAATCAGCTCAGCCAGTGTCCACGTTGCTACAAAAACAATAGCTGCTTGAGCAGGTTTTACAAGGGCTGCAGCCCTAAATGACCCGTAAATACCACACGCCAGCCCATAAAAACTCCCCAGAAACGCCGCCAGGCCCAGCACCGCCGCCACCGCCAGCGGCGCAGCCAGTCCGCCATAGTTATGCATGGAAATAAACAACCACCAAAAGGTGCCCGCCATCCAGGTCACGGCGAACACCCAGCCCAGCAGCAAACCGTTTCTAAAGGAAGGTTGACGGTTGACCAGACCCACCAGCATCGCCAGCGACAGGATTTGAAGCCACCAGACCGGCTGGCCGCTGAACGGAATGCCCGAGGCTTCGCTCCAGGGCAGGGCAATGGACAGGGCTTGCGTCAGCCCGGCCAACCCAGCCCAAACGCAGGTCAATGCACCCACTCGCAATGCCGTCATTCCCGCGCAGGCGGGAATCCAGTCCCCGCGTACCCTGGATTCCCGCCTACGCGGAAATGACGAGACTCTGGCATGTGAACAACTAGAACAACTGCGGCGGTGGCGTTCCAA
>JAYUXO010000190.1:0-4216 GCA_043753505.1 Comamonadaceae bacterium | reverse complement strand
CGGCGAACTCCAAATCCTGGGCGGAGATGGACAGTTCGCGGGCTGCTCAGTCGCACGATTTTTCTGAAACCAAAATGCAGCCTCTGGGTGCAAAATCTGCCAAGACCCTTCCAGCGAAAGCGCCGCTTGCGGTGGTGGATGTGGACTTTGATCTGGGCGACGACGATACGGAGATGCCTTCAGCGGTTCTGGAAAGCACCCCTGTCGACGCCGCGAGAACGGGTCTGGATGACGATGCCACCGTTGCGCTAGGCACCAAACCCGTCGTGGGTCAAACTGCCCAAGCCTCCGGGCCAAACAGCCACTTGCTGGAGTTTGATATGTCGGATGCCACCACCCCGCGCGAATCAAAACTGTGATTTTTTTAAGCGAAAAGTGCTTGCAGCCCTTATAAATACTGCTCAAGCAGCTATATAAATAATAGCATTTAGGCTGGCGAAGATTTCTCGCTGGCTCCCCGCGTCGCCCATGCGCTCACGGCCAATGCAGCCAGCAGTCCCGCCAGCCCCACCCAGCTGAGCCAATCCAGGCGGTTGGCGGCAATCAATGCACCACCACCGGCTGCGCCGAGGCCTTGCCCCGCATACATGGCAGATGTATTCAGCGCGACTGAAGCAGCAGCCAACCCGGGTGCCAGACCCACCAGCCGTGCCTGCTGTGCAGAGTTCGACGCAAAACAACCCAGCGCCCATGGCAACACCACCACCGCCGCCAGCCACAGGTTGGTGCCCAACGGCCACAGCAGCATGCTCAGCGCCATGCAGGCCACGGCAATGAAAACTGAACGCGCAGCGCCCAGCTTGTCAATGTGGCGCGACATCACGATATTGCCCAGAAAGCCAAACGCGCCAAACCAGGCAAACAACAAGCTCAACTGCAGAGGGCTCACGTCCAGCCGTGCCTTGTAATAAGGTGCCATGTAAGAAAACAGCACAAACTGCCCGCTGGAATACAGCACCGTGACCACGATGCACAACAGCAGCGGCCTGGACCCCGCAATCTCTTTCCAGGCTGCCATCGACAGCGCGGGTGGTTTGATGCCGTTGGGCATGGCGCGCCACACCCACACCGCACTGACCAGGGCCAACACCGCAACCAACACAAACGCTACGCGCCAGCCGACCAGGCCGCCCACCAGAGCGCCCAGTGGCATACCCACCACGGAGGCGACCGACCAGCCCAGAAACACAAACGTGATCGCCCGGCCCCGCTGCTCGGGCGGCACCAGCAAGCCCACACACGCCGCGGCTTGCGGCGAAAAAATAGCCGGCGCGGCCATGGTCAGCACCCGCATGGGTAGCAGCGTGCCAAAGCTGGGCATCAGCGCGCACAACAAGTGCAAAGCGGCATACCACAGCATCGACAGCGCTAGCAGTCGGCGTCGGTCCCAACCGGCCACCAGGGCTGCAAACAGCGGCGCGCCCAAGCACATCAACACCGCCGCCGCAGTAATCAATTGCCCAGCGGTGGCCACCGACACGTTCAGCGATCCACTGATCTCGCTGAGCGTGCCCGGCACCACCATCACCCCCGTACCGATCACGAAATTACCAAACAACAAAGGCCACAGCACCCGGGGCAAAGGTGCAGGCTTTTGCAACATCACCGACGCACTTGCAAAGCGCCAGGGTTCACGATGTTGCTGGGTCGCCCGTTGATGAAATTCACCACGTTGTCAAAGGCCGCGCTGAAATACATCTCGTAGCTGTCTTGTTCCACATAACCGATGTGCGGCGTGCAAATGCAGTTCTCCAGCCGCAGCAGCGCGTGGCCTTGCAAAATGGGCTCGCTTTCAAACACATCGACCGCCGCCAGCCCGGGGCGGCCCCGGTTCAGCCCCGCAATCAGCGCGTCGGGTTCAATCAGCTCGGCGCGTGACGTGTTCACCAGCATGGCCGTAGGCTTCATGCGTGACAGGTGCTCCAGCTTGACGACGCCTTGTGTGCGCTCGCTCAAGCGCAGGTGCAACGACAGCACGTCGCTGGTAGCGAAAAGCGCTTCACAGCTGTCTGCGCTGGCGTACCCGTCTGCCAATGCCTGCGTCCGTGCTGCGTCGCTCCCCCAGACCTGCACCTGCATGCCGAAGGCCCGGCCATAACCGGCAACCAATTGGCCAATCTTTCCGTAGCCCCAAATACCCAAGGTGCGGCCGCGCAGCACGGTGCCCAGGCCGAAATTAGGCGGCATCGCCGTTGACTTCAAGCCCGATTGTTGCCAGCCGCCATGCTTGAGCGTGGCCATGTACTGCGGCAAACGCCGGCTGGCCGCCATGATGAGCGCCCAGGTCAGCTCGGCAGGTGCCACCGCGGATCCAACGCCCTCGGCCACGGCAATACCGCGCTCGGTGCAGGCGGGCACGTCAATGTGTGCGCCTACCCGGCCAGTTTGGGCAATCAGCTTGAGCTTGGGCAGCTTCTCCACCAACTGGCGGCTGATATGCGTGCGTTCGCGGATCAACACAATCACGTCCGCATCTTTGAGCCGAACCGACAGTTGGCCAATGCCCTTGACGGTGTTGGTGTACACCTTGGCGGGGTAATCGTTCAGCCGGATGGCGCAGGGGAGTTTGCGCACGGCGTCTTGGTAGTCATCCAGAATCACAATATTCATGCAGGCATTTTGCCTGCCATAGCACCCGCCTTCTGCGGGTGCACCTGCACACCGCTAGCATTCATCCGTTTCAAGCGCCTTCCATCAACCTGATTTCGAAGACTTTTCATGACCATTTCCATGTCCTCAGCCAGCCTGCCGATCTACACCAGCATGTTGTCCAACCTGTCGCATTTGTTGGACAAAGCCCAGACCCATAGCGAAGTTAAAAAACTCGATCCAGTAGCGCTCACCCAGTTTCGCCTGGCACCCGACATGCTGCCGTTTACCCGCCAGGTGCTGATTGCGTGTGACGCCGCCAAAAATGGCGTGGCACGCATGTCAGGTCTGGAAGCGCCCAAGTTTGAGGACAACGAAAGCACGCTAGCCGAGTTGAAGGCCCGCGTCGGCAAAACCCTTGCCTGGCTGGCTACCGTTCCTGCAGCAGCACTGGACGGCACCGAAGACAAAGAAATCACTTTTCCCGTAGGCCCAGACGCGACACGCACCATGAAGGGCGAAGCGTTTTTAAAGCACTGGTCACTGCCCAACTTCTTTTTTCACGTCACCATGGCCTATGCCATGCTGCGCCACAACGGCGTGGAACTGGATAAGCGCGATTACTTGCTAGGTAACCGGACTTGAGCCGATTTGAACGGATGTGATTGGACTTAAGCGATGGCAAAACCTATTCAATTCACCGGCGGGGGCATCAGTTGCACAGCCCAGATCGAAAAAGTAGACCGTGACAAGCTGTACGGCTGGGTTAATACCCAGGTATTTGATGACAACAATTCGCTCTGCGTGACCGCCAGTTTGCTGGAAGACGGCAAAACACTGATTCCTGCAGGCGGGTTTGCCTTAAAGCTGTTGGGCAGCGACGGCAATGAAGTAGCGCGCAAGGATTTGATTGCCAAAAACTCTGACGGCGAGGTGCTGGAGTCCATTCCGTCTGTATTTGACCGACCAATTCTTTTACGAGCCGACGCAACGATTGAAGATTATCTGGATTTACAGGTCAAGGTCGTTTATCAATTGATCATGGAGTCTGGCAAAGATGAATTGGTGGCGGCACTGGCAACGCGGTTTTTGTCGTTTGATTTTAATTATCGCGCTGGTTACGAGGTGGATACCGGGTTCCTGATTGCTGCAGAAGGGCAGATTTTTGCAATCATTGGCAAGCCTGCGGTATTTGAATTCATCACGCTGGAAACGCCTGCGGTTGTGGACTCCGAAGATACGGTTGAGGAAGATGAGTCGCTTGATTTCGGCATGCTTTAAAGATAAAAATTATTATGGGTAAATTAGATATCAGCAATACCAAAGGGCGCAACGCCGAAATACTGTACACCGGGCAAGTGAAACCCAGCGGGGTGATTATGGTGAACGCTGCTGGCGAACAGCCGGTGAGCCGACGCATCGTGAAAACGGCCAAGGGCTACGACCAATTACTCAAGGAGTTTTCCGACCCTGCAGCTGTTAGCCAGGCATTAATTGGTGGCGATCCGGAACTGGATCTGGAAATGACAGGTCGCTATGCCGAAAAACCCATCAAGGTGTATTTAAGTCAGCTGCGCGCGGTGGTTTACAAAGTGCGTGTGCAGGAGCAGGTGTTTGATGCCAAAGG
>JAYUXO010000189.1:0-1600 GCA_043753505.1 Comamonadaceae bacterium | reverse complement strand
ATTCGGGGTACATCAAAAGCCAGCCGCTCTCCGAGTACCGGGCGCAAAAGCGCGGTGGCCGCGGCAAGCAGGCCACGGTCACCAAAGAAGACGATTGGGTGGAGCAGCTCTTTATTGCCAACACCCACGACTGGATTTTGTGTTTTTCAAACCGGGGCCGCCTGTACTGGCTCAAAGTGTGGGAAGTGCCATCGGGCTCGCGCGGCTCGCGCGGACGACCTATCGTCAATATGTTTCCGCTGCAAGACGGCGAGAAAGTCAACGTGGTGCTGCCGCTGACCGGTGAATTCCGCAGCTTTCCTGCCGATCACTACGTATTTATGGGCACGCGCATGGGCACGGTCAAGAAAACCTCGTTGGATGAATTCAGCAATCCGCGTAAGGCCGGCATCATTGCCGTGGACCTGGACGAAGGCGACTTTTTGATCGGTGCGGCGCTGACCGACGGCAAGCATGACGTGATGTTGTTCAGCGACGGAGGGAAAGCTGTCCGCTTTGATGAAAACGACGTGCGCCCGATGGGTCGTAACGCGCGTGGCGTGCGCGGCATGATGCTCGACGAGAGCCAGAGCGTGATTGCGATGCTGGTGGCCGAAGGCGACGGTACCCCGATATCGGACACCACCCGTACTAGCGTATTGACTGCCACGCTGAACGGCTATGGCAAGCGCACACCGATAGGCGAATACACACGCCATGGCCGCGGCACCAAGGGGATGATTGCCATCCAGCAAAGCGAGCGCAATGGCAAGGTGGTGGCAGCGGTGCTGGTGCATAAGGATGACGACATCATGTTGATCACCGACAAGGGCGTGCTGGTGCGCACCCGTGTGAGTGAAATTCGTGAAATGGGCCGCGCCACACAAGGTGTCACTCTAATCGGGCTGGACGAGGGCTCGCGTTTGTCGGGCTTACAGCGGATTGTTGAAAACGACGCGGCAGACGTGTTGGGCGACGCTGTAGAGGCGTCGGATGTGCCAGATGGATCTGACAATGCCACACCTGACGCCGGGCCAACTAATCCAAGCACTTAATCTGCTACTATTTGTATAGCTGCTTGAGCAGCATTTATAAGGGCGAAAGCCGTATTCGACTCATAAACAGGCATGAAACGTCCTTACAACTTCTCAGCCGGTCCCGCCGCCATTCCCGAACCCGTGTTGCAACAGGCCGCTGCTGACATGCTCAGCTGGCAGGGCTGCGGCATGGGCGTGATGGAAATGAGCCATCGTGGTAGCGAGTTCATGGATATTTACACGCGTGCGGAGGCTGATCTACGCGAACTGCTGGCGATACCTTCCCACTTTCGCATTCTGTTCATGCAGGGCGGCGGTATTGCCGAAAACGCCATCGTGCCGTTGAACCTGTCGCGCGGCCAGGCGGCGGACTTTGTGGTCACCGGCAGCTGGAGCGACAAATCGCAAGCCGAGGCGCGCCGGTACTGTACTGCCCACATCGCGGCTACGAACGCTGATAGCCACCACACCACCCTGCCGGTGCCTGCCTCCTGGCAGTTGAGCCGTTCACCCAGCTATGTACACATCTGCACCAACGAAACCATTCACGGCGTGGAAATACACGAGCTGCCCGACCTGAAAGC
>JAYUXO010000188.1:0-1608 GCA_043753505.1 Comamonadaceae bacterium | reverse complement strand
ACGCCGCTGTGGGTCTGGGGCCTGCTCGTCGCACTGGTGGCATTGGGTTGGAGCCAGACCCGAGCACGCACCGCCTCGCTTGCCCGCGTCACGCTCATGCCACTGGGCCTGGTGGCGTTCTCGGTGATCGGATTGGCAGGTGACTTTGGCGCGTCACCTACCGTGCTGGGCAGCTGGTTGGCTGCAGCGGCTCTCGCGGTGCTGATGGTGATGCGCACCGCTCTGAGCGCCGGGGTGCGTTACGACGCCGTGCAACGCCAGTTTGCGCTGCCGGGCAGTTGGGTACCCATGGCGCTGATCCTGGTTATTTTCCTCATCAAGTACGCCGTGGGCGTGAGCCTGGGTTTCAACCCGGCTTTGCGCGCCCATACCGAATGGGCTGTGGCCGTGGCGGCCTTGTCGGGCCTGTCCAGCGGCGTGTTTGCTGGCAGAACCTTTCGCCTGCTGCGCTTGGCGCAGCGACCTGCAGCACTGCGCGCCGCCCCTGTTTTCAACGCTTGAAGGAACTCCATGAATACCGATCTCGTGCAACACAACGCCACCGAGCACCTTGCCCGCAAACGCGCAGCTGCCAAGCTGGGCTGGTACATCCACGCCGCCGCCTACATCGCCGTCAACCTGCTGCTGGCTGGAGTGGCCGCGTCCACCGGCAAGCACTGGGCGGTGTTCCCCGCGCTGGGCTGGGGCCTGGGGCTGGCCATTCATGGCGCCGTGGTGTTTCTGCTGAGCGGTGGCGCTGGCCTGTTTGACCGCCTGGTGCAGCGGGAGCGAGAGCAGCTTGCGCAGCAGGGGCGTGGCGCAGCCCCTTTGCAGCGCGATCCCTGGTAACCCTTTTCCTCAACCCTTGCAAAGACCCATCATGAAAAATCTGATCGTTGCCCTGACTACCTTCACCGCCTTGACAGCCCTGTCGGCCCTGACTGCACACGCTACAGACTTGAACGTTGAAATCACCCTGCCCGCGAACAAACAGGGCACCGTCATGGCCGCCTTGTTTGACACAACCGAGGGCTTTCCGCGTGGCAAACCCTTGCAGATCGCCATGGCCCCACCGGCGGGCGGTATGGCTGTGCTCCGGTTCACCGGCCTGCCCGAAGGCGCCCTGTGGCCGGCCACTGGGTCTGCACGGCCAGATTGTTCCTGCATAGGCCCATTCCCGCTTTGGTCCATTCCCGCTTTGGCCCAAACTTAACCTCAGGAGCAACCCATGTCTGTATTTCACCCTGCCCTTTTTCACCGCTGGTTCGCCACCGCCGTGGTGGGCCTGCTGCCCGCCGTGCTACCCGCTCTGAGCCTGGCCCAAACTGGCATGGCACAGCTGCGTGCAGGCGCACTGCCCATCACCTTGGTCTACCCCACCGCTGCGCCCAACACCACGGTCACGCGCGGGCCGTTTACGCTGCAGGCGGCTGTGGGCGCAGCCCCCGTGCGTGGCAATGGCCGACTCGTCGTGCTGTCGCATGGCACCGGCGGCAGCGCCACCAGCGAATTCGACCTGGCCACCACGCTGGCAGCAGCGGGCTTTGTGGTGGCACAGCCCGAGCACACCGGCGACAACTGGCGTGACTACAAACTCGCAGGCCCTGAGTCGTGGAAGCTGCGGCCCAT
>JAYUXO010000187.1:0-1609 GCA_043753505.1 Comamonadaceae bacterium | reverse complement strand
TGGTACAGCTTGAAGCCTGGTTCCAGTGCTTCCTTGAATGCTACGGCTTTGGCGGCAATCACATGCATCAACGGACCACCTTGCAAGCCAGGGAAAATGGCACTGTTGATGGCCTTTTCGTGCTGGCTTTTCATCAAAATGATGCCTCCGCGCGGGCCACGCAGGCTTTTGTGGGTGGTCGAGGTGACGACATCGGCATGGGGAACCGGGTTCGGATACTCGCCTGCGGCAATCAGGCCGGCGTAGTGCGCCATGTCGACCATGAAAATAGCGCCTACGTCTTTGGCCACCTTGGCAAAGCGCTCAAAGTCAATACGCAACGAATAGGCCGACGCGCCGGCAATGATCAACTTGGGTCTGGACTCGTGAGCTTTGCGCTCCATAGCGTTGTAGTCAATTTCTTCCTTGTCATTCAGGCCGTAGCTGACAACGTGGAACCATTTGCCGCTGATGTTTAGGGGCATGCCATGGGTTAAGTGGCCACCTTCAGCCAGACTCATCCCTAAAATGGTGTCACCGGGCTTTAAAAAAGCCAAAAACACTGCCTCGTTAGCAGAAGCCCCACAGTGGGGTTGCACGTTGGCAGCGTCGGCACCAAAAATCTGTTTGACGCGGTCAATCGCCAACTGTTCAGCTACGTCCACATGCTCGCAACCACCGTAGTAGCGTTTACCGGGATAGCCTTCGGCATATTTATTGGTTAACTGGGTACCCTGAGCCTGCATCACGGCGGGTGACGCATAATTTTCGCTAGCAATCAGCTCAATGTGATGTTCTTGCCGGGCGTTTTCCGCCTGGATAGCAGCCCAAAGAATGGGATCTGTTTGCTCAATAAGGTGGTGTCGGTCGTACATGGCAGTCCTTGGAGAAGGTTGACCTTGTGATCTGCGCAATGGCAAATACAGGGGCTGCCCAGGCGAACGGCTGAACGCTGGAGCAAACACTGCTGTTCAGCGGCACGCTTCCAAGTGGTTTTGCGCAAAGCCTACCTTGCTTCAGTCCACGTCGGTAACAGCCAGTCATCGGCTAGTACCTATCGCCAGTCGCGAGCAAGTTGAGTGTAGCCCAGCGCGTTCAATGCTTGTACGCATCAAGATCTGGACAGGGTTGCCACTTTTTCTTCGCTGTCCGGCTCTGGTTCAGCGGGAGTCGTAGTGCGAATGGATTCAGCGGGTGGCTGCGGCAGGGAGCGGCCGGTTGCAACGTGATGCAGCCTGGCATGTTCGGCCATGACTTTGTATGCATAGCCACCGTCGTTTTCCATGTTGGCAGCGCCCACATAGAACTTCAGCCCAGCCTGCACTGAGCCGGCTCGTTTGATGCATTCTTGCAGCACCTTTACACCCACTCGCAGATTGGTCACAGGATCAAAAGCAGCTAGTTTGCCGCCGTAGTTCGCGTACTTGTCGCTGTGAATACCTGTCATGACCTGCATGAGTCCTTGCGCTCCAACGGGGCTCTGGGCAAAAGGGTTGAAGCCAGATTCAACGGCCATGATGGCCAGAATCAAGGTTGGATCCAGCTTGGTTGATGCGCCCAGGTCATAGGCCTCTGCCACCAACGCTGCAATGGGTTCGGGGGCAACACGGTATTTTTTACTTAGCCAATA
>JAYUXO010000186.1:0-4262 GCA_043753505.1 Comamonadaceae bacterium | reverse complement strand
AGAAGATTTCCAAAGATTCGCGGCATGTGGAGTTCCAGACGCTTTACACCGGGTTTGACACGCCTGTGCTGTCTGACTGGTCCATGTCGCTCGTGACCCGGGCAGAGGCACAAGACACGCTGGTTCGTCAAATCAGCCTGCTGCGAGCGGGTAACCGGCCCCGCATTCGAAGCGGTAGCATGCCAGCGGCCATTTTGCGCAGCATCATCAAACCGTCGGAACCCGTAGGGCAGGAGCGCGGGCGCAAGCGCATTTTGCTGATTGGCCAGGCAGGCGTCTGGCCCGCTGCACTGATGGCCAGCCTCGCCAGCACCTGGGGCATGCAAATCGTACACACGCGCGTTGTGGGAAGCTTGGGGCCTGATCGCCACGCCATAGTTGAGTACCTGGATTACGACCACCCCAGTCTGGGCCGCCTGCGTCTGGTCAACCGGCTGGGGGATCTGCAAGACAACGCCTGGCTGACACAAGCGCAGGGTAAGTTGGCTGCCACCGTGCTTTTTTATTCGGTCAACACGCCAGAAGCGCTTTCGATTTTTTCCGAGCAGGCCTTGAGCGAGATTGGCGAAAACAACCGGTTTGCCGCGCTGATGTGTTTGTTTGGCCGCACAGCGACACCGCTGGTGGAGCCGGTACAGGACTGGTTTGCCAGCCAAGGTCGCCAGGTGACGGCGCAACGCCTGTCGCTGGCCGATGCACAGGGTATCTGGGCGGCAATCGAGCAGTTGCTGGCTCAGGCGCAAACCACCGACTTTCTAGCAAGTGACTGGCAACCCAGCGCCGGGCAAGCTACTGCGCGCGATATCGCTACCCGCCAAGCGGCTGACATGCTGCTGAACTTTGAGCCCAGCCTTATTGAGCCACCTGCACAGCCACCTGCACAGCCACTCACGCTAACTGCCCCAGTCTTTGGTGCGCCCGCGCCCGTTGACAGGGTTGTTGATGAAAGTGCTGACGTAACTGTTGAAGAAGTAGCCGTGACACCAACTGCGATTCCCTTGCTCGCGCTCACCGCGTTTGGTCATCAATGGCTGTCCTCATTGCTTGAAATTGAAGCAGCACGCGCAGTGGGTGTGGCGCAAGAAACCGGTGGCCCGCTAGCCACGCTGATCGGTTATGCAGATGGCGACAGCGCAGATTTCAAGCAGCAGTTTGCCAGCACGTTTAACGCCTGGCTGGCCAGCGAAACTGCCATTCACGCCCGCTTGGCGCGCACCCACAACGAAAATGACAATGGCAGAAAACCTCACGTTCCGGCGGATGACGAACCAGCGGCGCCGCAACAAATCCTGACGCGCTATTCAGATCACTTCTGCATTTCCGTGACAGTTCCCGTGCCTGCGGCCACGCTGGCAGTGGTGTTAATTCAATTTGCTGACGATTACGTCAGTCAGGGTATCGCGCAGTCCGCGTTACAAGCGGCGCTGAGGCAAGTGCGCAAACCCTTGTTTGAAACAGCTTGAAGCTGCCCTAGTCGACTGGTGGCGTGTGTCCCGCCACCATGCTGTGCAGCAGCGCCACCAATTGCTCGCGTTGCGCGTCGTTCAGCGCAGCGGTGACGCGGGTTTGGGCTCGCGCGACGGCGCGTTTCATGCGCTGGGCGGCTTGCTGGCCTTCGGAGGTGATCCACAGAAGTTTGCGGCGCCTGTCGGACAGGGCTGGTTCGCGGCGGATCAGTCCTTTGGCTTCCAGGCGGCTGATCACGGAGCCCGAGGTGGCGGCGTCAAATGCGACGCGTCCTGCCAAGGTGATCTGGTCTTCTCCCGGATCATCAATCAGCGCATTGAGAATCGCAAACTGCACCGGCGTGATGTCAAAGCCCGCCGTTTCTTCCATGAAAATGGCAACGGCCAACTGGTGGGCTCGGCGTATCAAATAGCCCGGGGCGTGTTCAAAATCAAAGCTCTTGGGCATGCGTTCAGTTTAGGCGCTGTCAACTCAGACAGTCGCTCGGGGTAAGCCCCAGCAAGACCGTGCTCCATGCTGAATTAATATGTATGCTTATGAGTTTGAGCTGTCGGGGCATCGTCACTGGATTTAGTAGCTTGTCAGCCGTCTTTGGAAACCTCTGTAACACCGGCCGCGGAATTGCAGCAAGCAGATTGGGATGTCGCACCGGGCGTCTCCTTGCAACTTAACGCTACGCTTCGCACTTCAATTTACACCACGGTTTCACCATGAAAAACGCCCTTTACGTCCGCCGCCGACTCCTGCTGAACGCTACATTATTGATAGCTGTTTCAGCAACGTTTTCAGGGGCTACCGCCCAAAAACCCTCAGGTTCTGCAGCTAACCCGGTGGCCAACTGGCCCACCAAACCCATCAAACTCATCGTCGGCTTCCCCGGCGGCAGCACGCCGGATATGGCAGCGCGAAGCTTGGCCGAGCCGCTGTCCAGGGCTTTGGGTCAACCCGTGGTGGTCGAGAACCGGCCCGGCGCCTCGGGCAACATCGCCGCCGACGCGGTCGCCAAGGCCACGGACGATCACACATTTGGCGTGCTGATCAATGGCAACCTGACTTCGGCCAAGATGCTGTACAGCAAGCTGCCGTACGACCCGGCGAAAGATTTTTCGCTCATCTCATTGCTTACCGCCGCTCCGCTAGTGCTGGTGACCACACCCGACCAGCCTGACGGCATCGCGTTTTTCGATGCCGCCCGCAACGGCGCCGACAAGTGGAATTACGGCTCGGTGGGCGTCGGCTCGGTGGGCCACCTGGGTATGGAATACCTCAAGCTCAAAGTGGGCAGCGTGTCGGCTGTGCACGTGCCGTATGCCGGCAACCCGGCAGTCGTCACTGGCATGCTAGGCGGGCAGATACAAATGGCGCTCATGCCGCCGGGCGTGGCCATGCCGCAGGTCAAGGCGGGCAAGCTCAAAGCCATTGGCGTGACCAGTTCGGGACGCAGCACACTGGTGCCAGAGTTGCCGCCTTTGTCTGATGCGGGTTTGCGCGGCTTCGAGCTGGAGGTGTGGACAGCCCTGGTCGGCCCCGCCAATCTGTCTGCCCTAGCGCAAGCTCGCTTGTCCAGTGAGGTGCCCAAAATCATCAAGCAGGACGACACCCGCCAGCGTCTGTTCAACCAGGGCTGGCGAGCAGTGGGCAGCACGCCGCAGGTCCTGCAAGCGCGGGTGAAAAGCGAGCTGTCCATCATGGGCGGCATCATTGCCATGCGCAACATCAAGGTGGAGTGATTCCTGCGTGCTGACCGTCGAGGAACCCGCGCGATCCCTGCCAATTTTTGGCGAGTTTGATGTGGTGGTCGTAGGCGGCGGCCCGGCGGGTCTGGCTGCCAGCGTGGGCGCAGCAAAGCACGGCGCACGCACCTTGCTTGTGGAACGCTACGGTTTTTTGGGTGGCATGGGCACAGCGGGTGGCGTGACCAACTTTGCCGGACTGTATGGCGTGCACCAGGGGGTGATGCAACAGGTGGTGCATGGTGTGGTCAATGGGTTACTCGCACGCATGGGCGCGCTTGGCGGCTTGAACCAGCCGCAGGACGGCATGCAGGGCCGCATCCGGGTGCGCTCGTATGACGTGTCTGCTTATAAATGCGCGGCTGACCAGTGGCTGGTGGACGCGGGCGTGAAGCTGCTGTTTCATGCTTACGCCAGCGCGGTGGTGAAGGACGGTCACCGCATTTCGGCACTCATCGTCGAGACCAAATCAGGTCGCCAAGCGATTCGATCTCGTGCCTATATCGACTGCTCTGGCGATGCCGATGTGGCGCACTTTGCCAGCGTGCCCTACGAGCTGGGCGACGGTGCGGGCAGCGCGCTGTTCCCCTCCACCATGTTTCGCGTGGGGCATGTCGATGCGGCGCTTGCGCTGGCGGCGGTGGGCGAGTTCAAGGCCATCAACACGTTGATGGACGCCGCGCGTATCAACAGCCCTGGCAAATACAAGTTTCCGCGTGATGGTGCGATTCTCAGGCCCCAAAAAAACCCGACTGAATGGCGCGCCAACGTTACGCAAATCCGCAACGCGCAAGGCCTGGCAATGGACGCCACCGACGCGCAGCAGTTGTCTGACGGCGAGCTGGATGGTCGCAGGCAGGTCAGTGAATATTTCCGCTTTTTAAAAAACGAAGTGCCAGGTTTTGCGAATTCGGCCATTGTGGACATCGCCCCTCAAGTCGGCATCCGTGAAAGCCGCCGCATTCACGGCCTGTACCAGCTCACAAGCACCGATATCCTGACTTCAGCCCGGTTTGACGACCGCATCGGCGTGAACGCCTGGCCGATGGAGCTGCACAACGC
>JAYUXO010000185.1:0-10450 GCA_043753505.1 Comamonadaceae bacterium | reverse complement strand
AATTCGGCCGGCGCGGTGAATATGGCCGGGCATGATGCCAATTTTGATCTCGTCGGGCGTGATCAAGCCTGGGCAGTTGGGGCCAAGCAACAAAGTGCATTTGCCGCCCGCGGCTTCCTTGGCTTTCATGCGGTTGCGCACTTCCAACATGTCACGCACCGGAATTCCTTCAGTGATACAGATGGCCATATCCAGATCTGCCTCAACCGCTTCCCAGATTGCCGCCGCTGCGCCCGCAGGGGGTACGTAAATGACACTAACAGTTGCGCCGGTTTGCGATGCTGCTTCTTTGACCGATGCGTAGATGGGAATATTGAATATGCTTTCTCCCGCTTTTTTAGGGTTCACACCTGCGACAAAGCAGTTCTTGCCATTCGCATATTCCTGGCATTTTTCGGTGTGAAATTGACCTGTTTTACCTGTGATGCCTTGGGTAATGACTTTGGTATTTTTGTTGATGTAGATGGACATATTCGCTCCTTAGGCCGTGACAGCCGCAACAACTTTTTGAGCCGCCTCGGCCATGGTGTCGGCACTGATGATGGGCAAGCCCGAGTCTTTGAGCATTTGCTTGCCCAGCTCCTCATTGGTGCCTTTCATACGAACGACTAGCGGCACGCTCAGGTTGGTGGCCTTGCAGGCGGTGATCACACCGGTGGCAATCGTGTCGCACTTCATGATGCCGCCGAAGATGTTGACCATGATGGCCTTGACTTTGGGGTTTTTCAGCATGATCTTGAAGGCTTCGGTCACCTTTTCCGGTGTTGCGCCGCCGCCGACATCCAGAAAGTTGGCCGGCTCCGCACCGTACAGCTTGATGGTGTCCATGGTCGCCATCGCCAAGCCAGCACCGTTGACCAGACAGCCGATGTTGCCGTCCAGACTGATGTAGGCCAGATCAAACTTACTGGCCTCAATTTCTGCTGCGTCTTCTTCGTCCAGATCGCGCAGAGCGACAATTTCGGGATGGCGGAACAACGCGTTGCTGTCAAAGTTAAACTTCGCGTCTAGCGCCTTGATGCCGCCATTGCCTTCCAGGATCAGCGGGTTGATTTCCACGAGTGCAGCGTCGGTTTCCATGTAACACTTGTAGAGCTTCTGCAAAACGTCTACGCAAGCTTCGGTGCTGGCATCTGGCACGCCCATGCCGTCAGACAGGTACTTGCCCTGCTCGGCTGTCAAGCCTATCAAGGGGTCAACAAAAGCTTTGATGATTTTTTCAGGCGTGTCGTGCGCCACAGCCTCGATATCCATGCCGCCTTCGCTGCTGGCCATGAAAGCAATTTTCTGCGTGGCACGGTCGGTGACCACTGACACGTACAACTCTTTTTGAATGTCTGCACCGTCTTCAATAAACAGACGGCGTACTTTCTGACCTTCCGGGCCGGTCTGCACGGTTTTTAGCTGCATCCCCAAAATCTCACCCGCGAGTTTCTTGACATCGTCAATGCTGCGCGCCAACTTGACGCCGCCACCTTTGCCGCGACCGCCGGCGTGAATTTGTGCCTTGACCACCCAGACGGGGCCGCCCAGTTTTTGCGCAGCTTCCACGGCCTCTTGCACGGTGAAGGCAGGGATTCCGCGTGGAACCGGGATGCCAAAATTGCGCAAGATATCCTTGCCTTGGTACTCGTGAATCTTCATGAGGTCTCTCTCAGGAATGGATGGTTTTGACGGCCGACTGCGCCTCGTGCTTCGAGGGGCGCAAACTGTATCATGCTGCAATGCACCATCTCGACCCTTGACAAACGTTGCAGCGGTTTGTACCAAAAGGATGATTTTTTATGCCCAGAATTTTTATTGATGGCGAAGCCGGTACCACGGGCTTACAGATTCGCGAGCGGCTGCAAAACATGTCGCACATCGAATTGGTCAGCATCGCGCCCGCGCTTCGAAAAGATGTGGTTGCCAAGCGGGACTTGATGTCGCAGGTGGATTTGGTCATTCTGTGCCTGCACGACGATGCGGCGCGCGAGTCGGTGGCCATGATTGACTCGCTGCCCGGCAAAAAACCCAAAATTATTGACGCTTCCACCGCCCACCGCACGGCTGCCGGTTGGGTATTTGGTTTTCCGGAACTCACCGCTGATCAGCAAGCTGCGGTAAAAGCGGCTGACCGTGTGGCGAACCCTGGGTGCTATGCCAGCGGTGCCATTTCCTTGTTACGCCCGCTGATCGATGCGGGCGTGATGCCGGTTGACTTCCCGGTGGTGCTGCCAGCGGTTAGTGGCTACTCTGGCGGTGGCCGCAGCATGATTGAATCTTACGAAGCGGTGCCCCCCGGCGCACCGGCCTATGAGCTATACGCGCTAAGCCTCACGCACAAACACATTCCTGAAATCATGCAATACACCGGCCTGACCCGGCGCCCGGTTTTCATGCCTGCGGTAGGCAACTTTCGGGAAGGCATGTTGGTGCAATTGCCACTGCACCTGGACACGCTTGCGAAACAAGTCACCTTGGCCGATTTGCATGCGGTGTATGCCGGGTATTACGCAGGCTCGCAATGGGTTACCGCCGAGCCCGCCACCGCCGACAGCAAACTGGATCCACTCGGCGTGAACCACACTAACAAGCTGGAAATCAGGGTTTTTGGCAGCGATGAACACCGCCAAGCCGTGGTGGTGGCCCGACTGGACAACCTGGGTAAGGGTGCCAGCGGTGCAGCGGTTCAGAACCTGCAATTAATGCTGGGTTTAGATTCGTAAAATTGCTATTTTAATGATAGCTGCTCGAGCAGTATTTAAAAGGGCTACAGCTCATTTTCATCTTCAAATGAAGTGACCGACGCCCGGATGACCCGACGTACTACCTCGGCGGTGAATCCACGTGTGAGCAAGAAGCGCATTTGCCGGGCGGTGGCCGAAGCTCTCGCGGCCCGGTCACTGGCATCGACCACAAGCAAACCAAACTTGCGCTGCCAAATATCTTTGGCACGCTCAAACTCGCTGCTTTGTAACTGGGCTAGCGCAGCGTCCACCACCTGAGTGTCCAGCCCTTTGGTTTGCAATTCATGGCGAATGCGGGTGGCACCCAGCTTTCCTGCGCGGCGGTTGACCACCGATTCCGCCACCCGCTGCTCGCTGATGAAACCCTTTGCCTGCAACTCGTCCAGCGCTTGAGCCAGTGTGCCCGGTTGCTCTTCATGCGGCGTCAGCTTTCGCACCAGCTCGGCTCGCGAGTACTCGCGCGTACTAAGCAGGCGCAGGGCGCGACTTTTCAGACTAAGGGCAGTGGGGGTGAAGAACGCCACGATGATGCTTGATCACTATCAAAATAGTAGCTGCTTGAGCAATATTGACAAGGGCCAGTGGCCATTTTCATCAACAACCAGCTATTTGACAAAACTAGCGTCCTTTTAAAACGCAAGGGTCGAGAAGGCTTCGCAAAGACCGCAAAATAATTGCAGTTCGCTTTTCTTACTGGTTATTCTTTTGCGTCCTCTGCGTTCAAAAGAAACTGGCGCGTTCAAGCCGCGTCACCGGGGTGCCAGTGCCGGAATCCCAAGGGATTCCCGCACCTTGTTTTGCCGAAACTGCGGTGCATGAAGCTCACGCTTCATTCGCTGTCACCGGCGGTGCCAGCGCCGGAATCCCAAGGGATTCCCGCACCTTGTTTTCAATTTCAAACGCGAGCGCCGGGTTCTCGCGCAGAAACTCGCGGGAGTTGTCGCGACCCTGGCCAATTTTTTCGCCGTTGTAGGCGTACCAGGCACCGGATTTTTCGAGCACGCGGGCGGTCACGCCCAGATCGATGATTTCGCCCAGGCGGCTGATGCCTTCGCCGAACAGGATGTCGAATTCAGCGGTTTTAAACGGGGGCGAGACCTTGTTTTTCACCACCTTCACCTTGGTCTCGTTGCCAATGGCTTCTTCGCCTTTCTTGATGGTGCCGGTGCGGCGAATGTCCAGGCGCACCGAGGCGTAGAACTTCAGGGCGTTGCCACCGGTGGTGGTCTCGGGGCTGCCGAACATCACGCCGATCTTCATGCGGATCTGGTTGATGAAAATCACCATGCAGTTGGCTTTTTTGATGGTGGCGGTCAGCTTGCGTAGGGCCTGGCTCATCAAGCGGGCTTGCAGACCGGGCAGGCTGTCGCCCATTTCGCCTTCAATTTCAGCCTTGGGCGTGAGCGCGGCCACTGAGTCGATCACGATCAGGTCAACCGCGCCGCTGCGCACCAGACTGTCCACAATCTCCAGCGCTTGCTCGCCAGTGTCGGGCTGGCTGATGAGCAAATCGGGCAGGTTCACGCCGAGTTTTTGCGCGTATTGCACATCCAGCGCGTGTTCTGCATCAACAAAAGCGCACTGACCGCCCAGCTTTTGCATCTCGGCAATCACTTGCAGGGTCAACGTGGTTTTGCCTGACGATTCCGGGCCGTAAATCTCGATCACCCGGCCGCGCGGTAAGCCACCCACGCCGAGCGCAATGTCCAGCCCCAGCGAGCCGGTCGAGACCACTTGAATGTCTTCAATCGCCTCGCCCTCACCCAGCCGCATGATGGTGCCCTTACCAAATTGCTTCTCGATTTGCGCTAGCGCGGCCTGCAAGGCCTTGGCTTTTTCACTGTCGGCTGCATTGATGCGAGCGCCCTTGACTTGTACGTCCATAAAAATCCCCTTATCAATCAATGAGTTAAAAATTTAGTTGAGAGTGGCATCGAACTGCTTTTATGAACACGCTGGATGCTTGATCAGTAATGTAATGGGCTTGTTGAAATGGGTAAATGATTATTTTGGTCAGTTTAATTTACTATTTATCAATGACAGAACATATCACCGACACCGGGTGGCGTCAGACCCATTTAGGCCGTTTGCTGGGCCATGCGATGCAGCGTTTTGACGCGCGGGTGCTGGCGTTGATGGCGCACAACGTGGACGTGCCGCTGGCCCTCTCCAACCTCGCAGCGCGCGACCAGGTGAGCGCCGCGCACATCCACATCACCCGCCACCTGCCCGTGCAGGGCGCACGCCTGACCGAGCTGGCGGCCAGCGCGCACATGACCAAGCAGGCCATGGGCAACCTGGTGACGCAATGCGAAGCCTGGGGCCTGGTCACGCGCAGCGACGACCCACTGGACGCCCGGGCCAAGCGGGTGTGTTTCACCGCTGCGGGGCTCGCGTGGTTGCAGGCGTTTCAAGATGCCGTGGCGCAGGCCGAGGTCGAATTTCGCGCCGGGGTGGGGGTCGAGATTGCAACGGTGGTAGCGATGGGCCTGGAAGCTTATGTGGGTGGCAACGACAGATGATTTCACTTCGCTTTGATGACAGATGACCAATCTCGCAGTCATTGCGCGCAGCGCGGTCATCGACGGCGGAACTGAGATCATCCCGTCATAGACGCCTAAAATTTGTCCAGAACAAGGCCAGGAGACAGCCATGCGAATTTTGATAGCCGAAGACGACCAGGTACTTGCCGACGGCCTGCTGCGCACCCTGCGCGCATCCGGCGCGGCGGTGGATCATGTGGCCAGTGGCGGTGAGGCCGATGCAGCACTGATGACGAATAGTGAATTTGATTTGCTGATACTGGATTTGGGTCTGCCCAAGCTGCATGGTCTGGAGGTGCTGCGCAAGCTGCGGGCACGCGGCTCTGCGCTGCCGGTGTTGATCCTGACTGCCGCTGACAGCGTGGAGGAGCGTGTGAAGGGCCTTGACTACGGTGCTGACGACTACATGGCCAAACCCTTCAGCCTGCAAGAACTGGAAGCCCGTGTGCGCGCACTCACGCGCAGGGGGCTGGGCGGTGCGACCAACACCATCAAACACGGCCCGTTGGTGTACGACCAGACCGGCCGTGTGGCCAGCATTGACGGGAAGATGGTGGACTTATCAGCCCGCGAGCTGGGCCTGCTGGAGGTGCTGCTGCAACGGGTCGGCAGGCTGGTGAGCAAAGACCAGTTGGTGGAGCGACTGTGTGAATGGGGCGAGGAGGTGAGCAACAACGCCATTGAGGTCTACATCCACCGGCTGCGCAAGAAAATTGAGAAGGGCCCGATTCGCATTGCCACGGTGCGCGGCCTGGGCTACTGCCTGGAAAAAATCCCATGATGACGTTACAGGCCCCCACGCTTGCCACTGCGTGTGCTGCGCTGCCCCCCGAGGGGGCGCGTTTCACCTTGGGGCGGCCCTGCGGTCAAACGCATGGCTCCCGCTTGCAACGACGAAAGCAATCTGCGTGAGTCTGTTCCAGCGCGCACAACGCTCGCTGTTCGGCGAAATTCTGGACTGGATGCTGACGCCGCTACTCCTGATCTGGCCGGTGAGTCTGGCGCTGACCTGGCTGGTGGCGCAAAACATTGCCAACAAGCCTTTTGACCGCGCGCTGGAGTACAACGCACAGACCCTGGCCCAGCTGGTCACCGTGAGCCAGGGCCGTGTGCAGTTCAACCTGCCGCAGTCGGCTCGCGAAATTTTGCGGGCGGACGATGCGGATCTGGTTTATTACCAGGTGCAAGGCTTGCGCGGCGAATTGCTCAGCGGCGAGCGCGACATGCCCATGCCCGACGATGAAGCGCCCCGTACCGGCACCGTGCGGCTGCGTGACGCGCTGATGCGCGGGCAGGACGTGCGCGTGGCCTACACGTGGGTGGCACTTGACGTGCCGGGCAACCCATCGGCCAGCGCCTTGGTACAAGTGGCCGAAACCCGCGAAAAGCGCTCGGTACTGGCCACCGAAATCATCAAGGGCGTGATGTTTCCGCAGTTCGTCATTCTGCCGCTGGCGGTGCTGCTGGTATGGCTGGCGCTGGTGCGCGGCATCAAGCCGCTGCATCAGCTGGAAGAGCGAATTCGCGCCCGCAAACCGGATGATTTGAGCCCGCTGGACGAGTCGGGCGTGTTGCTGGAAGTCGCTCCGCTGGTCTCGTCAGTCAACGATTTGCTCAATCGCCTGAAGGACTCGATTGCCACGCAAAAACGCTTTCTCGCCGACGCCGCCCATCAGCTGAAAACACCGCTGGCGGGCTTGCGCATGCAGGCAGACCTGGCCGCGCGTGAAGGCGCCAGCGAGGCGGAATTGAAGCAATCGCTGCAGCAAATTGGTCTGGCCAGCATGCGCGCCACCCATACGGTGAACCAGTTGCTTGCCCTGGCGCGTGCAGAAGGCGGCGGCACCGGCCCCGTGCGCGTACCGTGCGACCTGGCGCAGCTGACGATGGATGTGGTGCGTGACAGCCTGCCGCGCGCCATGGACAAACACATCGACCTGGGCTATGAAGGCGGGTCCCTGGGCGCAGCGGGCGTCATCCTGCGCGGCAACCCCACGCTGATCAGCGAGCTGATTCGCAACCTGCTGGACAACGCCATTGGCTACACCCCCTCCACCGCCGCAAAACCCGGCGTGGTCACCGCCCGGGTATTGCCCCAGCCGCTAGACCACGCACTGCTGCTGCAAATTGACGACTCGGGCCCGGGTATTCCGCAAGCGGAGCGCGAACTGGTGTTTCAACCGTTTTACCGGGCACTGGGCACCCAAGTGGACGGCTCTGGCCTGGGTCTGCCCATCGTGCTGGAAATTGCCCGGCAACACAATGCCACGGTAACGTTGGAAGCGGTGCATCCGGATGCTGCCATGCCCGGTACGCGGGTGACGGTGCGGTTTGATTTGCAATAACAGATGACATTGGTGCTGCGCACCAACGACAAAAAATGACAGAAAAAAGCTTGTGCATCCTCCCAGTCATCTGTCATGGCGCGACGCAGGCACATGTTCTGTGTCACCACGGCTCGTTTCAAGCTAAAAAGTGCCATTAGCCCTTATAAATACTGCTCAAGCAGCTATTGAATCAGTAGCGCTATTGAGCGCTTCAAGGTAGAAAAAACCCTGTTGCACCCGACGTGCCGCGTGCAACTGAACCTTCTCGCGAATCGCAAAGATATGGTCTGGTGTGGTGCCGCAGCAGCCACCCACAATGTTGACCAGACCCTCAGCGGCAAACTCGTGCAGCAGCCGCGCGGTCATGTCGGGCGTTTCATCAAAGCCGGTCTCGGCCATGGGGTTGGGCAGGCCGGCGTTGGGGTAGCAACTGATGAACGTGTCAGGCGCGGCGCGGTGTAACTCCTGGATGTACGGGCGCATTAACGCTGCACCCAGCGCGCAGTTCAGGCCGATGGCCAGTGGCTGGGCGTGGCGCACGCTGTGCCAGAAAGCGGTGACGGTCTGGCCGCTCAGGATGCGGCCCGAGGCGTCGGTGACGGTGCCACTGATGATGAGCGGCAGGCGCTCGCCACTGGCCTCGAAATACTCGTCGATGGCAAACAGTGCAGCCTTGGCGTTTAGCGTGTCAAAAATTGTCTCGACCAGCAGCACATCCGAGCCGCCTTCCACCAGCGCCTGGGTTTGCTCGTAATAAGTGGCGCGTAGCTCTTCAAAGCTCACATTGCGCGCGCCGGGATCGTTCACGTCGGGGCTGATGCTCGCGGTTTTGGGTGTGGGGCCGAGCGCCCCAGCCACGAAGCGCGGCTTGTCCGGTGTGCTGTATTTGTCGCACGCAGCGCGGGCAATGCGGGCTGATTGCACGTTCATCTCGTAGGCCAGGTCCTGCATGTCGTAGTCGGCCTGGGCCACTGTGGTCGCACCAAAGGTGTTGGTCTCGATCAGGTCGCAGCCTGCGGCGAGGTAACTTTCATGGATGTCGGCAATCACGTCCGGACGCGTCAGGCTGAGCAACTCGCCATTGTTTTTCACGCCCTTGTGGTGGTTGGCAAAACGCGCGCCACGCACGTCTTCTTCCGTGAGCTTGAAGCGCTGGATCATGGTGCCCATGGCACCGTCCAGAATGGCGATACGCTGGGCCAGAATGGCGGGAAGTTGCTGGGCGCGGGTGTAGGAAACAGTGTTCATGGGGTGGATTTTCCTTTGTTCAGTTGATCAGCCGTTGGGAGGCGTCAAAGCAGGGATATTGGTTTAATCTGCTATTTTTAATATGGCTACCTGGGCAGTCTTACGCTGGGTCACTCGTCAATCCGGCATTACTTATCTATAAAAGCCGTTTCAAATACTGCCCGGTAAAACTTGCCGCATTTGCCGCCAGCTCCTCCGGCGTACCCATGCCCACCACGGTGCCACCTCCCGCCCCACCCTCCGGCCCCATGTCGATCAACCAGTCTGCTGTTTTGATCACGTCCAGGTTGTGTTCAATCACCACGATGGTGTTACCCGCGTCGCGCAGCTGGTGCAGCACCTTGAGCAGCAGCGCGATGTCAGCAAAGTGCAGGCCGGTGGTGGGTTCATCCAGGATGTACAGGGTGCGGCCCGTGTCGCGCTTGCTTAATTCCAGCGCCAGTTTCACCCGCTGCGCCTCGCCGCCACTGAGCGTAGTGGCCGCCTGACCGAGCTTGATGTAGCTCAGGCCCACGTCCAGCAGGGTGTGCAGCTTGCGGGCAATGGTGGGCACGGGTTTCAAGAATTCGTAGGCAGCTTCCACGGTCATGTCCAGCAGTTGGGCGATGTTTTTGCCCTTCCATTGGACCTCTAGCGTCTCGCGGTTGTAGCGCTGGCCGTGGCACACGTCGCAGGGCACGTACACGTCGGGCAGAAAGTGCATTTCCACCTTCACCATGCCGTCGCCCTGGCAGGCTTCGCAGCGCCCGCCGCCCGAGGCCTGGCTGACGTTGAAGCTGAAGCGGCCGGGTCCGTAGCCACGCTCTTTCGCCATGGACGTTTCGCTCATCAACTCACGCAGCGGGGTAAACAGGCCTGTGTAGGTGGCGGGGTTACTGCGTGGCGTGCGGCCAATGGGGGACTGATCAACGTTGATGACCTTGTCGAAATGTTCGATGCCGATGATCTCTTCGTGTGCGGCGGGCTCTTCGTGGGCGCGGTACAGCTGGCGGGCCACCGCGGTGTACAGCGTGTCGTTGACCAGGGTGGATTTGCCGGAACCGGAGACGCCGGTGACGCAGGTCAACAGGCCGACCGGGAAGGCGACGCTGACGGTTTTCAGGTTGTTGCCTGTGGCGTTGATGATCGACAGCCAGTCTTTTGGGTTGCTGGGGTTGCTGGGTTGGGCTTCGACTGAGGGAGTGGCGCGCGCGCCCCCACCCCTGCCCTCCCCCGGAAGGGGAGGGGGCAAATTCAGCTGCGAAATCGAGCCCAGTTTTGTTTCCTTTGCTCCTGGGAGAGGGCTGGGGTGAGGGCTCCCCGGTTTGTGACGTTGCTGAGGCACTTCAATTTTCAAAGCCCCCGACAAGTACTGCCCCGTCAGCGACGCCGCCGTGCCTTTCACATCGTCAAACGTACCCTGCGCAATCACCCGCCCACCGTGCACGCCCGCGCCCAGGCCCATGTCGATCACGTGATCAGCGGCGCGCATCATGTCTTCGTCGTGCTCGACCACCAGCACGCTGTTGCCAATGTCGCGCAGGTGCTGCAGCGTGCTGATGAGGCGGTCGTTGTCGCGCTGGTGCAAGCCGATGCTGGGCTCGTCCAGCACATACATCACGCC
>JAYUXO010000184.1:0-1617 GCA_043753505.1 Comamonadaceae bacterium | reverse complement strand
TCGTTTACCGCAACGAGCGCACCTACGACAAGTTGCAACGCGTGTTCGATCTGGCCATCAAAAACAGCCTGCATCTGGATTTTCATGTCGACGAAGGCCTGGACTTCGACGCTTGCGGCTTGCAAGCCATTGCGCAGCTCACCGTCAAAAACAATTGGCAAGGCAAAGTCAGCTGCGGCCACGCCTGTTCACTGGCCATGCAATCAGAGTCAAATGCTGCGTCAGCCCTTTTAGATACTGCTCAAGCAGCTATTTATTTGATAGCACTCCCCACTACCAACCTGTATTTGCAAGGCGCTTGGAACCGCACGCCGGTAGAGCGCGGCATCACCCGCTTGCGCGAAGCCGCAGCCCACAGCGTGGTCACCTGCATCGCCACCGACAACGTGGCCGACGGTTTTTATCCCTACGGTAGCTACGACCTGCTGGAAACGTTTGGTCTGGGCGTGCAAGTGGCCCATTTGTCGCCTGCCGGCCATTGGCTCAGCACCATCACCACCGGCCCGGCACGCGCCTTAGGCTTGCCGTGGGACGGCAGAATTGCCGAAGGCTGCCCGGCCGATCTGGTGCTGCTGGCTGCCCGTAACGACTACGAACTGCTCACCCCCGCAGGTCGCCAGCGCACGGTGATTCGCAACGGACAACCGCTCTAAAAATCGCTCTGACAATCGATATGACACCTTTAGACTTATTCATTCAAGACATCGCGGGCATCGTCTGCACCCAGGACGCCGACACGCTGGATGCCAAAAGCCGCGACTACTACTGGTACAGCCCCATCCTGAAAGCCGAGCTGGATGGCAAACGTGGCGATGTGCTGGTCAAACCGCAAAACGAAGCCGACGTGATCCGCATTGCCGCAGCGTGCGCCAAGCACCGCTTGAAGATCACCGTGCGCGGTGGCGGCACCGGCAACTACGGGCAGTGCGTGCCGCTGGAGGGTGGCGTGATTCTGGACATCACAGGCCTGAACCGTGTACTGGACATTCAGCCTGGCCACGTGCTGTGCGAAGCAGGCATCCTGATCGCCGACCTGGAGCGTGCGGTGCGCAGCAACCCGGTGATGCCCGGCGGGCAGGAAATTTTGATGTTTCCCAGCACCCGCGACATCGCCACCATCGGCGGCTTCATTGCCGGGGGCTACGCGGGCGCGGGCACGGTGCGCAACGGCATTTTGAAAGACGCGGGCAACGTGACGATGATTCGCGTCGTCACGCTGGAAGAGCAGCCGCAAGTCATCGAACTGCACGACGCCGACATTCAAAAAGTGCATCACGCGTATGGCACCAACGGCATCATCACCGCGCTGCGTTTGACGCTCAAGCCCGCCGTCGATTGGGTTCACCACATTGCACTGTTTGATAGCTATTCAAGTGCGCTGCGCTTTGGTTGCGAGGCCACCGAGGCTATTGGCAACACGCTGGATGCTTTTCTCATCACCGCTGTCGAGCGCCGTATCGCCCCTTACTACCAGGGCGAGTTGGGTGCGCGTTTCCCGGCGAACAAAGACGCGGTGTTTGCGATGGTCAACCCCGAATCCGTGGCCGCTTGGCGTTCCTTGATGATTCAGCACGGTGGCCTGGAAACCATGGCGCTGCCCGAGGCGGACGTGAAGGC
>JAYUXO010000183.1:0-10515 GCA_043753505.1 Comamonadaceae bacterium | reverse complement strand
ACCGCATTGGGTTGACCCAAGTGGGCGATATTTCCTGGCCGGAACATGTGGGCATATTTACCATTCCAGTTCGCGCAGCGGTTCAATACAACGTTCCCTTGATTGTGTGGGGGGAAAACTCCCAGAATGAATATGGCGGCCCTGCCTCTGCGTCGGACAACAATGTGCTGAACCGTCGGTGGCTGGAAGAATTTGGCGGTTTGCTGGGTATGCGGGTGTCGGATTTGATCGGCATGGAGGATATTGAAACCAGGCATTTGATTGCTTACTCCTACCCAAGCGACGAAGAACTGGCCCGGGTGGGCGTAACCGGTCTGTTTTTGGGCCACTACTTGCCTTGGGATGGTTTGTCCAACACCTTAATTGCGCAGGCCAATGGTTTCATCAGCTATGACAAGGTGGTAGAAGGTTCAATGGTGAATTACGAGAACCTGGACAACCATCAGACCGGCATCCATGACTATTTCAAGTTTTTAAAATTCGGCTTTGGCCGCGCCACCGATCTGGCCTGCCTGCATATTCGCCGGGGTCGCTTGAGCCGGCAGGACGGTCTGGATGCGGTGCGCCGTCTGGATGGGAAATTTCCCTGGGTGTATCTGGGCAAACCTCTAAAAGATATTCTGGAGCCGCTGAATATGACGGTGGATGAATTTATTCGCGTGTGCGACCAGTTCACCAACAAGAAAATATTTTTACGGGATGCGGCGGGTAAGTTGGTCAAGGATGCGCAGGGCAATTTGGCCAAACTCCAGTGAGAGCAAACCCATGACTCTCGCGGTCATCGACTATGGCGCTGCCAACCTGGGCTCGGTCTGCCGGGCCTTCCGGCGTTTGGGTGCCGATCCACAGGTCACCGCCAACCCCGCCGACTTGAAAACCGCCACCCATATTGTGCTGCCCGGCGTGGGCAGCTTTGCTGATTGCGCGCGCAACCTGCGCGAAGGTGGCTGGGTTGAGGCCATCCAGACACAGGTACGCGAGCACGGCAAGGCCATGCTGGGTGTGTGTGTGGGTATGCAGTTGCTGGCCGATGAGGGCACCGAATGGGGCGTGCACGCCGGGCTGGGTCTGGTACCCGGCCGGGTGCAGCGCCTGGACGATTTGGGTTGCACCCTGCGCATTCCGCACGTGGGCTGGAACGAGTTGAGCGTGCACGGCGGACAAACTTGTCTCCTGAAGGGCATCACCAGTGGCACCGATATGTACTTTGTCCACAGCTACGCGATGAATGCTGCGCATACCGACGATGTGTGGGCCACAGTTGATTACGGCGTGCCGCTGCCGGTTGTCGTTGGACGGGGTCGGGTGATGGGCGTGCAGTTTCACCCCGAAAAGAGCTCGAAAGCAGGCTTGAAGATATTGCAGAATTTTTTGGATATTCCATCGGTGCCATGCTGAAAGTCCGCATCATCCCCACCTTGCTGTGGAAAGGCGTGGGCCTGGTCAAAGGCACAGGTTTTGACAGCTGGCGCCGGGTCGGACCGGTGCTACCGGCAGTCAAGGTCTACAACAACCGCGACGTGGACGAGTTGATGCTGGTGGACATTGAGGCCCACCAAAGCGGCGAAGGCCCGGATGTGGAGTCGGTGAACGACTTTGCTGACGAATGCTTCGTGCCCTTCACCGTGGGCGGCGGCATCAGACGGGTGGAGCAGATTGCACAACTGCTGCGCGCGGGAGCCGACAAGGTGTGCATCAACACCGCTGCCTATGAAGTACCCGGCCTGGTCGAACAAGCCGCCCATCGATTTGGCGCGCAATGCGTGGTGGCCAGCGTCGATGCCCGGCGCATGGCCGACGACAGCTGGCGCTGCTTCAGCCGAAGTGGTTCACACGACACGGGCAAAGACCCTGTGGCCTGGGCCAAAGAACTGCAAGACCGGGGCGCGGGTGAGATTTTGATCACTTCTATTGACCGTGACGGCACGTTGAGTGGCTACGACCTAGCGCTGGTGGCGGCGGTTGCCCAGGCCGTGAACGTGCCCGTGATCGCCAGTGGCGGCGCTGGCACGTACGAGCACCTTCGCCAGGCGGTACAAGTTGCCGGTGCAGCCGCCGTGGCGGCAGCAAGCATGTTTCATTTCACCGAGCAAACCCCCGCGCAGGCCAAGCTGTACCTGGCGGCTGCGGGCGTGCCGGTGCGGGCCAATTTCGATGCGGCATGGCCAGGGCGGCACTAAGGTTTTCGTAGCCGCCATGCATATCGCCTTTCGAGTCGACGCCTCACAGGCAATGGGCACAGGCCATGTGCGCCGCTGCCTGTCGCTGGCGCACGCCCTGGGCGTGCTGGGTGCACACACGCAGTTCATCTGCCGGCATCAAGATGACGTCAGCGCACAGGTGATACCCAGGCATCAGCCCTGCCACTGGCTTACACCAATTCAACCCACGCCAACGGTGCCTGAAGAGCACCCCACACCCCATGCGAACTGGGGGCTGGTTCACTGGACGCAGGACGCTGACCAGACGGTTGCTGCGTTGCAAGCCAACCCGCCCAACTGGCTGGTGGTAGACCACTATGCCTGGGATACACGCTGGCACCATCGCGTGCGCACGGGCCTGCGCTGCCGGTTGATGGTGATCGACGATCTGGCAGACCGTCCGCTACAGGCCGACTTGCTGTTTGACCACAACCTGCACACAAATCACCGCATCAAATACGGGTCGGCAATAGCACCCGAGACGCGTTTGCTGGCTGGCCCGCGGTATGCGCTGCTGTCCCAGCGGTATGCGACAGCTATGCGCTATCGTTTTTCCGAGAACGTTCGCAGCATTGGCATCTTCATGGGCGGCACCGACCCTGATGACCTCAGTTCGCAAGCGTTGATCGCATGCCGAGATGTCGCCCGGTTTACGGGCGAGGTGGTACTGGTGTCATCAACGCAAAGTCCGCACCACGTTCAGCGCGTCACACTGGCTGCACAGTGGCCGCGCACTCGAGTGGTTGCTGACCTGCCCGATCTGAGCAAATTTTTTGCGGGGCACGACCTGCAAATCGGCGCGGGCGGCGGGGCCGCCTGGGAACGCTGCTGTCTGGGTGCGCCCACGGTTGCGTGGGCAATTGCCGCCAACCAGCAGGCTGTATTGCCGCAACTGGCAGCACTCGGAGCGGTGCAACTGGTCGAAGTACCCGGTATCGATGCATCGCCCCAGGCACTGGGACAGGCCATCGCCGATTTGATCGCCCAGCCAGAACGGCGGCAGCACCTGAGCCAAAAAGCCAGCGGCTTGGTGGATGGGCTGGGTAGCGCACGGGTAGCCGCTGTGCTGGACTTGTCGGTGACAGCAGCGCTGCGTTTGCGCCCTGCCAACCTCAAAGACGAACAATTGCTGCTGGACTGGTCGAACGAGCCGTTGACGCGGCGCAATGCGTTCAATCCACAACCGATTGCGGCCTCAACGCATGCCGGGTGGCTTCGCGACAGACTGGACAAGCCTGACACCTGCGTGTTTTTGATTGCCCAGGCGCGCAACGGCATGGCTGTGGGCAACATCCGGTTTGAGCGCGACGCCGCTTGCGAACCCTGGTGGCTCAGCTATTCGCTGGACGCAGCGTTTCGAGGCCTGGGTTTGGCGCGTGTGCTGGTTCAGCAGGGTATGCAGCAGCTGGGTCATCACACTGCCCAAACTGGAATAGTCAGAGCTTTCGTCAAAACCGACAATCGGGCATCGCTTAAAACCTTTGTCGCCTTGTCGTTCAGCGAAACACGTACGACACACCAGGGCCACGACGTCTACTGCTTTCACAAACCGCTGACACACCCAGGCACTCACCCATGAACATCGGCTCCAGAACCATCGGCGCATCTCAACGCCCGTACTTGATCGCCGAGATGTCCGGCAACCACAACCAGTCGCTGGATCGCGCTTTGGCACTGGTTGACGCTGCGGCCCACAGCGGTGCCGACGCCATCAAGCTGCAAACCTACACGGCCGACACCATGACCCTGGATGTGGACATGCCGGGCTTTGTGATCACAGACCCGAATAGTCTGTGGACCGGGCGGCGCCTGTACGAGTTGTACCAGGAGGCCCACACGCCCTGGGACTGGCACTTACCCATCATGGAGCGCGCACGTGCACACCAGATGCACTGCTTCAGCTCCCCTTTTGATAGCACAGCCGTTGATTTTCTGGAAACACTGAACGTGCCGGCGTACAAAATTGCCTCGTTCGAGTTGACCGATCTGGCATTGATCCGCAGGGTGGCATCCACTGGCAAGCCCATGCTGATGTCCACCGGCATGGCCACTGCCGCCGAGATTGACCAGTCTGTGCGCGCCGCGCGAGCTGCGGGTTGTCATGACCTGGTCTTGCTCAAATGCACCAGTACTTACCCCGCCACCGCGGACAACACCCATGTGCTGACCATTCCTCACATGCGCCAGCTGTTTGGCTGCGAGGTGGGCCTGTCAGACCACACCATGGGCTGTGGTGTGTCGGTGGCGGCAACCGCGCTGGGTGCGGTGCTGATTGAAAAGCACTTCACCTTGGCGCGCGCCGACGGTGGGGTGGATTCCTCGTTTTCGATGGAGCCGACAGAATTCAAGGCCTTACGGGTGGAAACTGAACGGGCCTGGCAGTCGTTAGGTGCCGTGTCTTATGGGCCTACTGAAGCGGAAAAACCGTCATTGGCATTCCGCCGCTCGCTGTACATCTCGCAAGACCTGAAAGCCGGTCAGGTCCTGAGCGCTGCCAACGTACGCTGCGTGCGCCCTGGCTATGGTCTGGCACCCGAGCACCTGTCGGTAGTTCTTGGCCATAGCGTTGCCAAAGATGTGTCAGCAGGAACCCCCCTGAGCTGGGATTTGCTGAAGCTGGTTGCCGGTGCCATCACTACCTAAACTTACAATCATCCATCCACTAACGCACTTTTGCCATGAGCACCAACCTGAGCCTTTACGACGATTTCCTGGCCAACACAGGCCCTGACCGCATGCAGAAAATGCTGGCCCGTTACGAGTTGTTCAAGATGGTGATGGATGTGCCGGGCGACATCGTTGAATGCGGTGTTTTCAAGGGCTCAGGCATCTATACCTGGGTCAAGTTGATGCGCCTGTTTCGGCCTCACAACGAAACCCGGGTGGTGGGTTTTGATTTTTTTGAAGCAGACCGCACGATGGATTTCCAGTTCCAGCAGGACAAAGATTGCCTGGACGAACACCAGACCCGCTGGACGCCACAAGACATTCTCAAAAAGAACTGCGCCGCCTGGGGGTTCGACAAGCTGGACCTGGTCGCTGGCAATGTGGTGCACACCACCAAAACCTATGTGCAGGAAAACCTCGGCGCCCGCATTTCACTGCTGTACATCGATGTGGACAACTATGAAGGCGCTTTAGCCATTCTGCAAAACCTGTACCCCCTGGTGTGCACTGGCGGCCTGGTGGTGTTTGATGAATATGCGTTGCGCACCTATGGCGAATCCAATGCAGTGGATGAGTATTTCAAAGGCCAGAACGTGCGCCTGCGCAACCTGCCATGGGCCAATACGCCGTCGGCCTACATGATCAAGGAAAGCTTCTGATGCAGGCATCCGCCACGCCTGAGGGGCAAGGGTCTTACGAGCAGGTGCTCAAGGCGCTGACCATCAGCCAGCGTGGGTCGTACACCGATCTGTCGTACATGCCGGTGTTTCGGGCGTCGGCGCTTTTTTATGCGGTTTGCGGCACTCACATCAACACCCGCGTGGGATTCCTGAACTACTGGCGCGAGAAGAACCAGGTGGAAGGCATCGGTGTATTGGTCACCGTGCGTGATGCACAGGGCACGAAAACACTGCGTCAACACAGCCTTCTGACCGACATGACCGGCCATTACGATCTGCGGCAGATGCTGGACAGCGCAGGCCACGCCAGTGCCGACTTCACCGGCAGCATGGAGCTGGAGTTTTTTTCTGCGCAAGACTTGAAGTTCCAATTCCCGGGTGTCACGGTTTTTTATCAAACACCCGGCGGCGTCAGCTATGTGCACACCAACCAGCGGGTGTACAACCACGCTGAAGACAAGGCGCGTGGTGCCCCGCTGAACGCGTGGCAAACCGGGTTTGACGTGTTTGCCAACCAGAATCCGTTTGTGTACCTGGTCAATGGCCCTACCGCATTTGTCGGTGGCATGGCTGACGTGGTGGCGATTAGTGCCAACGGCGACACGTACAGTGAGACGATTGCATTACCCGCAATGGCCGCCTACGCCACACACAACTGGCAGGTTAATTCGGCCGCAGCGCTGACCGAATTTTTAGGCTCTGACCCTGGCATGTGCAAGCTGAATTTGCCGTTGGAAGACGTTCACCTGCGTTTAGGTGTGGGACATGCGGTGCCCGGCGACCCATGGCACAGCGTTACGCACAGTTTTTTTGATGCCACCGAGCAGGCCGACTACTTCAACACCCCATCGCTGGCAACGGACACCTGCCCAGCATTCATACCGTTTGTGTTGCCCGCGCAACTGGATGTCGATCTGGTGCTCTATCCAATTTATTCACGCGCCAAGATGCGGCTGACGTTGGGGGGCTACCGCGATGACGGGCAGCTTGTGTTCATGCAGGACGTGGGCACTTATCAAACTCCGCAAGACGGCATTCGCCGCCTGGTGATCCGGGAACTGCTGGCCCAGCATGAACTGTCCGCCATGGCCAGCTTGTATGTTTTGCGGTTTGATCCCCAGGACGTGCCGAAACTGCCCAACCGGATTACCTATGGCCTAAATTTTCGCCAGGGCCAGCGGTTGGGCACCAACATCAGCGCGTCGGCCTACGTGGCTCGCTCGTGGGGCATTGGCCCGCGTTCATGGAAGTGGGGGGCCGTGGTCCTGCTGCCGGGGGCCCGCAACGAAATCATGATCTGCGCCTTGCGCAACGGCAAGTCCGATACGGACACTGCTACCGGTACGGTTTCGATTTACGACCAGGCCGGCCTGGTCGTCAAACAGGCGTTTGCTTTGAAGGACTGCACGGCCCAGACATTTCATGCGGAAGCCCTGTTGGCACAAGTCAGCTACATCAGCGCCGATTCAATCGTCTGGTATGTGGTGGAGTCTGCACAGGCTTGGCTGGATGTTGTGGGCATCACAGTAAGCGCACAGGGCAATGTCGGCGGCGACCACAGTTTTTAAGCGTAGTCTGATCTGCCTGTGGCACTGCGTCGCTTCCTGAACCCTTTGCAGTTGCTCATCGATGCAGCACTGCTCCTGTTAGCCTGGTGGCTGGCGTTCTGGCTGCGCTTCAATCTGGATATTGGCGACGGGTACGTTCGGCTGGCCCTGATGAGTTCACCCTGGATGTTGGCGGCCAGTCTGGTGGGTCTGGCGGGGGCCAGCGTTTACCGACAAGTGTGGCGCTACATCGGCCTGCCGGATTTGCGGCAATTGGCCTGGGGTGTGGCGCTAGCGGGTGCCATGACGGCGGCGGTGGTACTGGTGCAGCGCATGCCCGCGTTTCCGCGTTCGGTGTTACTGCTGTATCCCCTGATTGCGCTGCTGCTGCTAGGCGCGGTACGGGCCAGTTGGCGCACCCTGTCGGAGCGCACCCGCGGGGGCATGCCAGGTCGTCCGCTGCTGATCGCGGGCGCGTTGGAAGATGCTTCTGATGCCCTGCGGGCACTGAAAGGTTCGTCGCAATGGACGCCGGTGGGCATCCTGTCGCCCTTGTCAAGCGAGCGCGGGCGCAGCCTGCAAAATATCACTGTGCTGGGCTCGCTGGAACACTTGGCGCAAGTCTGCGAATCGACCGGCGCGCAGACCTTGCTGGTGGCCAGCCCGGCAGGCTCGCAAGACCGGCGCGACATATTGCTGGAAGCTGCCGATGTGGGCGTCACCCTTTTGACCATGCCGCGCCCTGACGAGTGGCTTCAATCCGATAGCTCCGGGCCACGCAAAGTGGAGCTGGAGGACTTATTGGGACGCATACCGGTTCAGCTGGACGTCAAGGGCCTGTCCGATCTGCTATCGGGCCAGACGGTGCTGGTCACCGGCGCGGGCGGCTCGATTGGCTCGGAGTTGTGCCGCCAGATCGCGCGTTTGGGCACCGGTCGATTGATTTGCGTAGACGTATCGGAATACGCGGTGTACCGGCTGGAGCAGGTGCTGCGCGAGGCGCACCCGCAATTACAGGGCTTTTACTACACGGCCAACGTGCGGGAAGCCGACCGTTTGAAGGCCATCATGTTGCGTCACCAGCCGCGCGTTGTGTTTCATGCGGCGGCTTACAAACATGTGCCGCTGATGGAGGACCTGAATGAAATCGAGGCACTGCGCACCAATGTGCTGGGCACGTGGCATACCGCGCGGCTGGCGGGCATTTGTGGTGCGCAGCGGTTTGTGATGGTGTCCACCGACAAGGCAGTCAACCCCACCAATGTGATGGGTGCCAGCAAGCGGCTGGCTGAACTGATGGTGCAAGGTGCAGCGGCGCAGTTTGCGAACACACAGTACGTATCGGTTCGCTTTGGCAATGTGCTGGGATCCAGCGGCTCGGTTGTGCCCTTGTTTACCGAGCAGATCGCGCGGGGCGGGCCGGTCACTGTGACGCACCCGGACATCGTGCGCTACTTCATGACCATTCCCGAAGCATCCCAACTGGTCCTGCAAGCGGGTTTGATGGGCCGGTCGGGCCAGATTTTTGTGCTGGACATGGGCGAGCCGGTGAAAATTGTGGAGCTGGCGCGCATCCTGATTCGCCTGTCGGGCAAAACCGAGCAAGAAGTTTCCATAAGCTTTTCCGGCCTTCGGCCCGGTGAGAAGCTGTTTGAAGAACTACTGGCCGACGATGAAACCAGTGAACCCACGCCTCACCCCAAGCTGCGTGTGGCGAAGGTATCGGGCCAGCAGATCGCTGACGTGGCACAGGTCGTGGCGTGGATTGAAAACGCCGGGCCCGACCCCAGCAGCCACGTGTTGCGCCAGTGGCTGCGCACCCAGGTACCAGAGTACGCATTCCGTGAGGCTGCTGACTACAAACCTATTTCAGAATCAAATCAACCATCAACCCTTTAAAAATAAGCTCAAACAGCTATATTTTTAATAGCAAATTGTCAACCGGAAATGCCGGTGCGTTCCAGCAGATCGCTTACCAGTTCCAGCCTGACCAGCGGATTGTCCAGCTCCATCAGCCGCTGCTTCAGCGGCGATGGAACCGGTAGCAACTCGCACCAGCGGTTGGCTACCCAGCCGCAGTCTTGCAGTTGCCAGGGGCCTTGCAGCGGCATTTGAGCAGGAGTCACGTCGCGCTGGCTCAGGCCTTCGATCAACGCGGCAAGCGCATCTGACGTGTGCTGTAAATCTTCAGGTATGGGCACTGCCATGTCATCGTCTACTTGCGCTACATCGGCCACCCACAAACCGTGCTTGAGCTGGTTGCGGGTGTTGATGCGAAAGCGGTAGCTGCCGCTGGCGCGAATGGTCATCAGGCCAGCTTGCGAATTGTCAAAGTCGAGAATGCGGGCCAAGGTGCCAACGGAGCAAAAAGTCTCGGGGTTAGCGGACGATTCAGCGCCGCGCACCTCACGCCCCTGCGTCAGCGACACGATGCCAAACGGCGCGCCAGACTTGTGGCATTTGCCAATCATGTCCAGGTAGCGCACCTCAAAGATGCGCAGCGGCAAAATGCCGCCAGGAAACAGCACCGTACCCAGCGGAAACAGCGGAAGCGAAGACAGCGTAAGGGGGTTAGGCATCGGGCAAATTTCTGCCGCAGGTGGCGGTCATTGAGAGGTCGGTCAAACTTTGTGTCGCTATCATCCCAGAACCATGTTTATCCCCTCCACGCTGTACCAAATCGTTTCTTTTCTGCTTGATGTGGCTATTGGCCTGGTGGGCGGTGCCTGCCTGCTGCGCCTGTACATGCAGCACCAGCGTGTGCCGTTTGGTAACCCGGTAGGCCGGTTTGTGTTTGCAGTGACGGATTGGCTGGTGCTGCCACTGCGCAAGCTGGTGCCAGCGGCCGGAAAATGGGACATGGCCAGCTTGCTGGCGGCTTTTTTGCTGGTATTGGCGCAATACGGCGTGCTGTGGCTGCTGGCCGGTTTTGCCTGGAACCCCCTGCTGTTACCCGTGATGGGTGTTTTTGGTTTGCTGCGGTTGGTAATTTCGGGTCTGACGGGCCTGCTGATCGTCTATGCCGTGTTGTCGTGGATACAAACCCATTCGCCGCTGACCGAGGTACTGGAACGACTGACGGCACCGCTGCTGCAACCGTTGCGCAAAGTCATTCCTCTGGTGGGCGGTGTGGACTTGTCAGCCCTGGCTGCGATTGTGTTGCTGCAGGTGGCAGCCATGGTGCTGGGTTCTGCGCAGGCAGGTTTGTTGAGTGCCGGTTGGTGAATAAAATGCTACTATTTTGATAGCTGTTTGAGCAGTATCTACAAGGGCTAAACGCACTTTTCGTTTAAAAAAGCGGGTTTAACTCACCGCATCGGCTGGCTGGCGTTGCAACATCGCCAAAGTGCTGGCAATGGTTTTGCGCAACTCGCGGCGGTCGCAAATGAAGTCAATCGCGCCCTTTTGCTGCAAGAACTC
>JAYUXO010000182.1:0-1627 GCA_043753505.1 Comamonadaceae bacterium | reverse complement strand
TGGTGGAAAGGCCCGTCGCTTGAGAAAACCAGTGAGCTCACAAGGCTTGCGCCGCAACATGATCAAACAACTTTTTTTGGCTCTCGCACAGCGTCTGCGTCCCACCAGTATGGGTTCTCAGGATTGTGGGTTTGGCCCCACCATCACCCATCAGTGCAAGCCCGCAGATTCGCTGGATGAACTGCGCGAACGCGTATGGTGGACGCTATCGAATTGCGACCAGCCGAGTTGCGCCCGTCTGGCCACACAAATTACCCACGCCCCGGACGCCATGGCCTTGTGGGCATTGCGCACCGACGTATTTCAGTGCGTTGCCCAGTCTTACGGCCAAGCGCATGCCATTAAGCAGATCGAGCAACTGCAGCTCAGTTTTGCCGGCTGGTTGCCCAACAAAGTGCTGGCGCGCAGTAGCGAGTTTGCTCACTCCGGGTTTCGGGTTTCCAGGCGATAGCAGGCCATCAGTACCGCCGGACTACCGATTCGGCCACACACACGGGCTTGTCTGCACCCTCGCGCTCCACGATTACTTCCCACGTGGCTTGAACGCCTTTGTTGGGAATCGCTTCGCAGGCCAGCAGCTTTAGATGTCCCCGCAAGCGGCTGCCCACGGGAACAGGTGCAATGAAACGCACTTTGTTCAGACCATAGTTCACACCCATATGCGATTGGGTGATTTCAATGGCTGATTCAAAAAATAGCGGTAACAGTGACAGCGTGAGAAACCCATGTGCGATCGGTGCGCCATACGGACCCGCGCCGGCACGATCTTCATCGACGTGGATCCACTGGTAATCGCCTGTGGCCTGGGCAAACAGGTTGATTTGCGTTTGGGTGATGGCAACCCAGTCGCTGACAGCCACGTCCTGGCCGACCAGGGGAAACAGCTCAGATAAGGTTTGGAGGGTTTTCATGGAATCCAGAAATTAATTTATTGATCAAGCCATTCACAGATGGATTCCCATTGGGCCAGGTCTTTTTCAACCCGCTTGCTAGCCACGTCAAACAAGGTCAATCCGCTGGCAGCCATGTGCACGTAGTTTTGTGTATCGCGTAGGTAAGAAAGTACCGGCAAGCCCAGGCTGTTGACGAATTCATCCAGCTTGTCAGCTGCGATGGTGCGCGGATCGACCCGCATGCCGACGATGGCCAACGGTTTTTTGGCAGCCTTGCGGTGCTCGGCCAATTCGGTGAGAAAGTCTTGTGTGGCAAAAATATCGAAGATGCTGGGTTGTAGGGGCACGATGACTTTGTCCGCGAGTTTCAAAGCATCGTTAAAGCGCCAGCCGTGCAGCCCAGCCGGCGTGTCCAGCACCACGTGGGTCGTACCTTTGGGAGGCTTGCCCAAGCCTTGCTCGCCGATATCCCAGCTGCTGATGGGCCGGGCGTTCTGGGGCCGCAGGCCCAGCCAACGGCGCGATGACTGCTGTCTGTCCAGGTCTCCCAGCATCACTGCATGGCCGCAGCTCGCAAAGTAACCCGCGATGTTGGTGGACAACGTGGACTTTCCTACGCCGCCTTTTGGGTTGGCTACTACGACGATGGGCATGCAGTCTCCATTTTTGTTGCCCATCAGTTTAGATGGCGAGCAAGACACCACCAAAGCCCAACGCCACACCGGCAACCATCA
>JAYUXO010000181.1:0-4301 GCA_043753505.1 Comamonadaceae bacterium | reverse complement strand
GAGGCAGCAAAGCTGTTGCCATGAGAAAAAACGATCAATGCCATGCGTTTGATTGTCTGCGCTACGGGTGGTCGGCTCTTGGTTTTGTCCACATTTGCACAGCCGAGCATCTCAAGGGTGCCTGCGCGATGCGTTTGGCCTTCTGCAAACCCGGCACAATTAACAATTCAATAGCTATAAAAAACATAGCTGGCTGAGCAGATTATTAATGCATCAGCCCCTGATTTTGTTCATAAAAGGATTCCCATGAAGCAATTGACTCCCAGCGCAGCCAAGCGACTGACATGCCTGGGTATATTGTTTAGCGCAGCATTGTTGGTAAGCGCTTGTGGCGGCGGCGGCGATGACACGGCCGCCACGCAGCCCGTTGCGACAACGCCAGCGCCAACACCAGCCCCGAGTCCAGCGCCTTCACCAGCACCTACAGCACCCGTTCCTGCGCCAGCGTCGTCTTCCCCGTCACCATCGCCTGCGCCAACGCCAGCACCGACCCCTGTGCCGTCCCCGGCCCCCGCACCAACTCCAGCGCCACCTCCTGCGCCTGCGCCGACTCCCGTCCCTGCGCCTGCGCCTGCGCCTGCACCTGCACCTGCACCTGCACCTGCACCATCTCCTGCACCCACACCGGCCACAAAAAACTGGACCATTCCCGAGTTCATCAGTGCCAACAGCGCAAGTGCGGGCCTGTACGCCAACGATGCGATCAGTGGCCCGCAAATAGCCATGGACGGCAATGGCAACGCCGTGGCCGCATGGATGCAAACCGATTCGGTGCGCGTTCGCATTTGGGCGCGCCGATTCATCAAAAACACCGGTTGGGAGCCGCCCATCCTGCTGGACAACGATGTTTTGGACAACCTGCGGTTTGACCAACTGGCCGTTGACACTGCGGGCAATGCCACATTGGTGGGCAACCAGCAAATTGCAGACGGCTCGTCACGCGTTTGGGTCAAGCGCTTTCGCCCTGCGACAGGCTGGGCTGCCACCGAGTACAGCGAGTATCTGGCCGGTGGTCATTTCGTCAGGGAAAACGGCGGTAACCAACCACCCGACGCCAATGGCTACCGCTATGCGACCAGCGCTATTGACGGCAGCGGCAACGCTTTCGTCGTGTGGCCGCGTGCCATCGCAGCCAATAACAACCGGCTGAGCCTTTGGGGTGCACGCTACACACCGTCTAACGGCTGGGCAACAGCCACCACCGTCAGTACCCCAGGCCCCTGGGACGCTGCCAATCCCAGCATTGCTGTGGACGCCAGAGGCAACGCCGTAGTCGCCTGGGAAAGCCGCACGACCAGCGCGAACGGGATCGGACTGGATCGCTCCCTGCTGGTCAACCGCTTTGCCATCACGCCTGTCGTCACGGCGACCGTACCAACGTGGGACACCACCACCTTCACCACCGGGTTGGACAGCCAAGGACTGGTGTCCGATGTTGCGCGGCCGCAAATCAGCTTTGACGCCTCGGGCAATACTGCCGTGACCTGGAAGGTTGGCCCCCCGACCAATACCGTCAACAGCACCTATCGATATACCGCTGGTACGCCCTGGCAGACCAGTTCGTTCTTACGTGACGACACCGCGGCGGATGCGCGCTCGCGCGGCGTGACGGTGCAAGATGCCGCAGGCAATCTGTTGGCTGTGTACCCGTTGCTGGATCCCTTCAGCACCTCCACCCGATTTCGGGAGGGCCGCTACAACCTGGTCGCCCAGCGTTTTGTAGCGGCCACCGGCTGGGGCCCGGTGCAGCGAATCGAAAGCGATGTCGGCGGCGATTCGGTGCTCAGTGGTGTGGGCATCGATGCGGCTGGCCATGCGGTGGCGGTGTGGACGCAACAGTTTTACAACGCCCAGGGTGCGGTGACCACAGCCCGGGTGTGGGCCAACCGTTTTCAACCAACCACCGGCTGGGCAATGGCCAATCGGCTGGACACCTCTGCGGCCGCTGGGGTGTTGGGCTTGTCGCTAGCCAGTTTTGATACCAATGGCAACGCGACTGTGCTGTGGCAACAGACCTTGAGCGGATCGCGCACGGGCGTGTGGGCCACCAGTTACCGGTGATCGCGCGCTATAATCGAAGACTTTTTTGGCCTCCCCCAGCAGCCACACAACAAACATGTTGGGGAACCCCGCCCAGGGCTTCGATCTTCCCGGGCACATTTTTGGAAAAACCTTTAATCAATGACCACTGTCCGACTGAAAGAAAACGAACCTTTTGATGTGGCCCTGCGCCGCTTCAAGCGCACCATCGAAAAGTTGGGTTTGCTGACCGATCTTCGCGCCCGCGAGTTTTACGAGAAACCCACTGCCGAGCGAAAGCGCAAAAAAGCAGCAGCGGTCAAGCGGCATTACAAACGTGTGCGCTCGATGCAATTGCCGAAAAAGTTGTATTAATTTTCTGCCCACGCGGCACCTTGAAAAGCCTGCTTCGGGAAATCCCAAGCAGGCTTTTTTGTTTCCTGTTCACTTTTTTGAAAGACGACCATGAGCCTGAGAGACACCATCACCGAAGACATGAAAACCGCCATGCGCGCCAAAGACAGCGAGCGCCTCGGCACCATTCGCCTGCTGCTGGCCGCGTGCAAACAAAAAGAGGTCGATGAGCGCGTGGTGCTGGACGACGCGGCGGTGGTGGTCATCGTGGACAGGTTGATCAAGCAGCGCAAAGACAGCATTGAAGCTTTCGTAAAAGCGCAACGGCAGGAGTTGGCCGACAAAGAAGCTGCAGAGATCGTGGTGTTGCAGTCCTACTTGCCTGCGCGCTTGTCAGCTGATGAAGTGGCGGTCCAGGTCAAAGCCATCGTCGCTGAAATCGCCACTGAATTGGGCCGCGCGACGGGCCCGGGTGACATGGGCAAAGTGATGGGTGCGGTGAAGGCCAGACTGACCGGCAAGGCAGAGATGGGACAACTCAGCGCCGCAGTGAAAACGGCGCTCGCCGGGTAGTGTTGTCTGTCAGATGGAAACAAAAACTTCACGATAGCTGTAAAAGTCAGTCCAGCCTGAACTACCGTTGCACCCATCAGCGCCGGCAGCGTTTGGCCGTCAACCACTTTATGAGGAGAAAAGTGGCCTGCTAGCCAAGCGAGCAACACCAGGCCGAAACCGCCACCATTGAGCCAGGTAAAAACGCGAATGACTGCTTTGATCAATGTGTCGCGTTGAGCGCTCAAGCGCTCCCACTTGTCCCGGCTAAATTGCTCGTCCTGTGCTGAATCATCGTCAGGTAACCGGTTGACCGTTACTTATGGCGGCGAGGCCGTGTCGGGACCTGTGGATGCGCGAATGGCGGCATCCACCTGCGCTGACAACAGATCTGGCGACACGTCGCCAGGCATCAGATACGGATAACCAGTTCCTGAACGCTGCCGTCTGTGTCGCGCACAAAAACGCGCTGGTCATTCTTCTTGAAATCCATCACCGGCTGGGCGATCCCCAGCCATCGCACGCTGCCACTTCAGCTCCCCGCCACTTTCATCCGGTTCACCATTATCGATCCCACGGTCTTCGCTCCGTAGTTGTAGGTGTCAGATCCCACAGCCTCGATGCCCAGCAGCATGTCTTTCAAATTGCCCGCGATGGTGATCTCGTGCACCGGGTATGCGATTTGACCGCCTTCCACCCAGAAGCCGCTGGCACCGCGTGAGTAGTCGCCCGTCACGTAGTTCACGCCTTGGCCCATGAGCTCGATGACGAACAGGCCGGTGCCCAGTTTGCGCAGCATCTCGTCCAGATCGTCACCCGGCTGGGTCAGGCGCGATGTCAGGGTCAGGTTGTGCGAGCCGCCTGCGTTGCCCGTGGTTTTCATACCCAACTTGCGGGCGCTGTAGCTGCTTAAGAAATAGCCCTCTGCGCGACCTGCTTTCACCACTTTGCGCGCTTTCGTGGTCACACCTTCCTCGTCAAACGGGCTGCTGCCCTTCCCACGCAGCACATGCGGGTCTTCCGCAATGTTCAGGTGCGGTGCCATGACTTTTTTACCCAGGCAGTCGAGCAAAAAAGTGCTCTTGCGGTACAGCGCGCCGCCGCTGGTGGCCTGCACATAGGCACCCAGCAGGCCCGCGGCCAGGGTGGACTCGAACAACACCGGGCATTGAGTTGTCGCAATTTTGCGGGACTTCAATCGGCTGAGTGCGCGCTGCGCGGCGTAGCGGCCCACCGATTGGGGGCTGGCCAGCTCGGCCGCGTCGCGCATCGAGCTATACCAGGCGTCGCGCTGCATGCCCGCGCCCTTTCCCGCGATGGGCGCGACTGACAGGCTGTGCCGCGAACTGGCGTAACCGCCGCGAAAGCCGTGTGTG
>JAYUXO010000180.1:0-1634 GCA_043753505.1 Comamonadaceae bacterium | reverse complement strand
TTGCGCCGTATCTGGAAGGCCGAGCGCTTCAGTTGGTGGCTGACCTCACTGATGCACCGCTTTCCAGACACCGGCGCATTCGGGCAAAAAATGCAGGTCGCCGAGCTGGAGTACCTGGTGGGCTCCCAGGCGCTGTCTACTGTGCTGGCGGAGAACTATGTGGGTTTGCCGCTTTAGAAGGTCAACGCAAAGGACGCACAGATTGCGCATAAGCCGCAAAAGAAGCCCAAGCATCTTCGAATTATTTTTGCGCTCTTGCGTTCAAAAAAGCCCGTGTTCTCCAAACCATTCAAGCCGAGCGCAAACGCCGCATCAACATTACTGCCAAGAGTAAAACAAAACCCACAAAACAGATAAACGACCAATTGGCAATCGACAGCCCTAGAAACGTCCAGTCGACCTTGGTGCAGTCGCCACTGCCTTTGAAGATCATGGGAATCGCGCGCTTCAAGGGAAAGGTTTCGATCATTCCGTAAAAGTCGCGCCCACAGGTGGCGATTTCTGGCGGGTACCACTGCAGGAAGCTCTGGCGGGCTGCCACAAAGGCACCGAAACCTGAACTGAACAAACCAACGCCAGCAGTAGCTATTTGCAAGCCTTTTAGCCTTGTAGCCCATGCCAATACTGCTGAAGCAGCTACAAAAATAAGAGCATATCGCTGCACGATACACATCGGGCATGGCTCCAGGCCCACGATGTGTTGCAGGTACAGGCCAAATGCCAGCATTGTCAGGCAGGCGGCTGCGATCAAACCAAACACACGTCGGGGGTGTGCATACATCCAATTGAGCAAATCAAGACTCCTCTATAAATACGCGGGCTTGTCGGGGTGTGGCGACCAGCAGGTCACCCGCTTGCAGACCCAGTTCGCGAAATCGCTGGGAAGGAAGCTGCGCTTCAAAAATTCGCTGCCCCGCTGCATTGTCGGCGGATGGGTCAGCATCTGCGGCGATTAGTTCCAGCCGCGCGATCGGACCCACCACAATGGCCCGAACCAGCTTGACCACCCAGCCTTGTGCCGACGGTGAATCGGCGCTACCGGGCACGTACCGCTGCACATCCAGGTCATAAGGGCGCACATAGGCCGATGCTTTAGCGTTCTGTGCGCTGTGGTGCTCGGGCGCTTCCAGTGCAACACCCTCCACATGCACCTCGCCTTCGTGCGCACGGCCATGGAACAGATTCACATCGCCCAGAAAGCCATACACAAACGGGCTGGCCGGGTGGTCCCACACCTCTTGAGGCGAGCCCACCTGCTCTACCGCACCGCCATTCATCAGCACCACCCGGTCGGCTACTTCCAGCGCTTCGTCCTGATCGTGGGTGACAAAAATACTGGTCACATGCAGTTCGTCGTGCAGGCGGCGCAGCCACCTTCGCAGTTCTTTTCTCACCTTGGCGTCCAGCGCGCCAAAAGGTTCGTCCAGCAGCAGAACCTTGGGCTCCACCGCCAAAGCCCGCGCCAGGGCAATGCGCTGGCGTTGCCCGCCCGACAGCTGGGCCGGAAAGCGGTCGGCCAGCCAGTCCAGCTGCACCAGTTTGAGCAGGTCATGGACTTTCTGCTTGATCTGGGACTCGCTGGGGCGTGTGCTGCGCGGCTTGACCCGCAGACCAAAGGCCACGTTTTCAAACAC
>JAYUXO010000179.1:0-10556 GCA_043753505.1 Comamonadaceae bacterium | reverse complement strand
TGCTGAACCTGGCCGCGCAAGCCGGTGTGCGCTACTCGCTGATCGACCCGGCGGCCTACGTGCAGTCCAACCTGGTGGGCTTTGCCAATGTGCTGGAGGCTTGCCGCCAGCACGGCGTGCAGCACCTGGCGTATGCGAGTTCGTCCAGCGTGTACGGCGCGCGCAACCAGACCCCGTTTCGCGAAGACGATGAAACCCGCCAGCCCACCAGCCTGTACGCCGCCACCAAAATCGCCAACGAAGCCATGGCGCATTCGTACAGCCACCTGTTCAAACTGCCCGCCACCGGCCTGCGTTTTTTCACCGTGTATGGCCCGTGGGGCCGACCCGACATGGCCTACTTTTCATTTGCCCAAAAAATCATGGCCGGCCAGCCCATCACGCTGTTTGCCGATGGCCTGCTGCACCGCGACTTCACCCACGTGGCCGACGTCGCGGAAAGCATCCGCCGATTGCTGAATCAACCCCCGCCCGCCTTGGGGCAGGAAGTGCCCCATACGGTGTTCAACGTGGGCAACCGCCACCCGGTGCAAGTCGTGGAATTTGTGCGCCTGCTGGAAGCAGCTTTGGGACGCAAAGCCCTGATTCAATTCGCCCCGATGCAACCCGGCGACGTGCCCATGACCTGCGCCGACACCACTCGCCTGCAAAGCTGGACCGGCTTTGAGCCGCGCACGGAATTGGGGGAGGGGTTGAAGGGGTTTGCGCGGTGGCTGGAGGGGTGGGAGATCAAAGTCAGCAATGACGGGGCAGTCAAACGCTAAATCTATTCGAGTTGATTTAGTCCACAGCATGTCAATCAAATAGAAATCTTCGCCACATTTCGACCCTGAGGTTGTGCTGCGAAAGATTAATGCCGAGCGCACTGTGAACCCTGAAGGTGGCGCATCGTTCAGCGGGTTTAACTGGCAGATCTGGAGAATACTCAGAAGATGCCCGCATTCTGTGTTTTCAGCTACAGCCAGATTTCAAGGTACTGATCTGGTTTCATATCGGTAACGCAAAATTTTTCACTTCGAAACCTGCGTGATTTCAGGCAGGTAGGTGTGAGTTTGATCAACCCGTGGGATGAATGACGTGCACGTCATTCGCCAGCTCAAGCAAAAACCCCCGCCGTCTCCTGCATGCGCTCGCTCACCTGCCCCAGGTGGTGCAGGCTGTCGCCAAAGCTCATCTCCAGTTGGGTAAGCGTTTTGAAATAGTGGCTCACGATGTATTCGTCCGTCACGCCAATGCCGCCGTGCAACTGCACTGCCTGCTGGCCCACAAAGCGCATCGATTGGCCCAGTTGGTACTTGGCGCGGGCCATGGCGGTTTGCCGCTCGGCGGCGGCGGCATTGAGTTTCAGGCTTGCGTAGTAGCTCATGCCACGCGCCAGCTCCAGCTGCATTTTGACGTCGGCTACGCGGTGGCGCAGGGCCTGAAAAGTAGAAATCGCCACGCCAAATTGCTTGCGGGTGTTCATGTAGTCCACCGTGATGGCCAGTGTTTTGTCCATCACGCCCACGGCATAGGCGCAGGTGGCGGCGATGCCGATGTCGATGGCGTGTTGCAGCGCGGCCTGGCCGTTCAGGGTGACGAGGGTGGCGGGCGCATTGACGAGGTGAACATCCGCAGCACGCGAGCCATCTTGCGTCACGTAGCCATTGGTGGTGACACTTGGTGCGTTGCGCTCCACCAGAAACAAGGCCATCGTGCCGTCCAGAAGGGCAGGCACCAGAAATGCATCGGCCTGATCGCCCGCAGGTACTATGTTTTTGATAGCTGTCACAGCATATTTATCCAGGGCTACCACCGCTTTGGCCACACAAGTGTCAAGTTGGTAGCGCGCTTTGCGCTCCTGGTGCGCCAGCACCACCAGGGCCTGGCCACTGGCGATTTTGGGTAGCCAGGCTTTGACATCGGCAACGCCGTAGCCGCTGATCACGCCGCCCGCAATCAGGCTCTGTGTCAACGGCTCCAGCGTGATGCCGCGCCCTAACTCCTCCATCACCACCATGCCCTCCACCGGCCCCATGCCCATGCCGCCATGGTCTTCGGCGATGTACAGCCCCGTCAAGCCCAACTCGGCCAACTCGCCGTAAGTCGCACGGTCAAACCCACCCGCATGCGCGGCGGCGCGGCGGCGGTCAAACGAATATGCGCGGTCTACCCATTTGCGCACCGCATCACGCAGTTGTTCTTGCGTCTCAGAAAAATCAAAATCCATGGCGTGCCTGCTTTCGTTGTCTTTAATATTTCTTCAACCAGCGAGAACCCCCTCCTGGAGGGGGCACGGGGGAGCAGTCTTGTTGGGCAAAGCCCAGACCGTGCGGGGCTTTCAGCCCAGCACGGTCTGGGCCACGATATTTTTTTGAACTTCATTCGACCCACCGTATATCGAGGTCTTACGCATATTGAAATACGTACTCGCCAGCGGCGCGTTGTTGCTGACCAAGCCTGGGTAGTCGCCCTGCCAGCCCGCCTCCATCGCCTCTTGAACAAACGGCAGGCTGTAGGGACCTGCGGCCAGCATCATCAGCTCGGCGTAGCGCTGCTGGATTTCGCTGCCGCGAATTTTCAGGAGACCTGCGATGTCCAGGCTTTGCTTGCCAGCTTTCTCGGCAGACAGCACGCGCAACACCATCATCTCCAGCGCCACCACGTCCACTTCCAGCTTGGCGATTTCGTCGCGGAACCGGAAATCTTCGTATACGCCTTCCTGTTTGGCGATGCGCTTCAAGCGCTCTAACTCCCGCTTGGCGCGGTTCACGTCGGCAATGTTGGTGCGCTCGTGGGCCAGCAGGTATTTGGCGTAATTCCAGCCCTTGTTTTCCTCGCCAATCAGGTTCTCGGCGGGCACTTGTACGTTGTCAAACCACACCTCGTTTACTTCGCATTCACCGTCCAGAAGCTTGATGGGGCGCACGCTCACGCCGGGGGACTTCATGTCCAGCACGATAAAGCTGATGCCGGTTTGTGGCTTGCCTTCATTGCTGGTGCGCACCAGGTTGAACATCCAGTCGCCGTGCTGGCCCAGCGTGGTCCAGGTTTTTTGGCCGTTGACGATGTAATGGTTACCCACCCGCTCGGCTTTGCATTTCAACGAGGCCAAGTCAGAACCCGCTCCGGGCTCGCTGTAGCCCTGGCTCCACCACACCTCGCCGCTGGCAATGCCGGGCAAAAAGCGCTGCTGTTGTTCAGCGTTGCCAAAGGCCATGATGACCGGTGCCACCATCACCGGGCCAAATGGAATGACGCGCGGCGCACCGGCCAGGGCGCACTCTTCTTCAAAGAGGTGTTTTTGAATGGCGTTCCAGCCAGGGCCGCCAAACTCTTTGGGCCAGGCATGGCCAAGCCAGCCTTTTTTGCCTAGTATTTTTCCCCAGCGCTGCATGTCGTCGCGGCTCAGACGCAGTGCGTGGTGCACTTTGTGGGAGATGTCGGCGGGCAGGTTTTCGTCAACCCAGCTGCGAATGGTTTCGCGAAAAGTTTGCTCTTCGGGGGTAAAGGCCAAGTCCATGTCGGTCTCCAGCAGTCGTTGCGGTCAGTCAACGCGCAGTTTATGCACGGTCGTGCGTTTTGCGATGTCAGGGTGGCGACAAAGGCCCCGATAGTCCCAGTTCGCTACACAGCTTTTGCACCGTGCCGCGCAGCTCCTGCAGCTCGGTTTCCAACTGCGTCACGCGGCGCTCCAGGTGGCGGGTGTCCGCGGTGTCCACCGGCCCGTCGGGCGCCGATTGCAGCGCAGTCACATCTACCGGTCCGCACAGCAAGTGCGCCCAACGCTGCTCGCGCATGCCGGGCGCGCGTGGCAGCTTGACGACCAGGGGACCACCTTTTGCTTCTGATCGCTCTTGCAGCTCATCCAGAAACCCCTCCACCGATGAGATGTCAGCAAACCGGTACCAGCGGTCGCTGTTGATACGCAATTCACCCGCCGTTTGCGGCCCACGCAACATCAGCAAACCCAGCAGCACGGCTGACTGTTCCGGCACGCTTAATCCGCGCTGAAAGTTGTGCTCAAAGCGCAGCACGCGGCCACCGCTGCTCTCAAAAACCAGCGCAAGCAATTTCAACTCGTCCAACGCGGCCTGCACCTCGATCTCGTCCAGATTCATCAAGGGTTCACGGCTGGTTTTCTGGTTACAGCCGGTCAGCACATAGTTCAGCGTCAGCGGGTAGCTGTCGGGCACGGTGCGGGCCTTTTCCATCAGCGTGCCCAGTACGCGGGCTTCGGTCGGGGTCAGATTTCTCAATGTATGGGCTTTCGGTAATCGATCAAACAGAAAACGACACCATGCGGCGCTCGCCCATGGTGATCGCCAAGTCATCCGCCAGCAAGGCATGGCCGGGTGGCAGGTTCAGCAGATTGCTGTGCTGGCGCTTAACGCCCAGGGCAATGTGGCCTGACTGGACGCACACCGCACTGAGCTGGGCAAACGTCACGGCACCAGAAAACGTGATTGGCGTGACGTAAAACTGCTGGCCGTGCGCGGTGCTGAGCAGGTCAGCCACGATGTCCTGCATGCCGGGGTTCAGCAATTCCTGGCTCACATACAACGCCTCAAAACGCGCACTGCACACCACCCGATCACACCCGGCTTTGCGCAGCAGCTCCTCGGTGTCCGGGTCCTGGCATTCGACCACCGTATTGACGTGTGAGGTACGCGCCTCAATGGCCAGGGTGATGGTGACGTTCAGCGCATCGGCCGCCGCCGCATCCGCACAGCCCCGACTGGACAGCACGATGGCGTGGCTGGCGTTTTTAATGGCGGCACGTTGCAGCGTGTCGTCGCGCGTGGGGTCGCCACGCACGTAACGCACGCCGCGCGCCAGCAGTTCGGGCGGCAGCTCGGGCAGGTCACGGTCGATCAATAGCAGCGGCGTGTCGTGGCCGATGGTGGGGTCGTGCGCCAGCTCGTCAAGCAGGCGCAGCAGCTTAGGCAGGCCCGGAAAGTTGATCAACACCACATGTCTAGACAGTTGCACCTGGCTCATACCTTTCAGCTCCTTGCTTTTGGCCGTGATCAGCGCGCTGGCCACCACCGACAGAATAAATCCCAACAAACCAATGCCAATCAGCATCAGCGGCACCCCCACCAGAAAGCGCCCACCAGCCGTCTTGGGGAAAAAGTCGCCATAACCCACCGTGGTGAGCGTCACGATGGAATACCACAGTGCGTCGCTCCACACCAGGTCGGGGTTGCCGGGCAGCTCGAAATACAGGAACCCGGTGGTGCCATACATCAGGACCGCCGCCAGCAGCACCAGCGCCCGCAGCATCACGCCGGGGTTGCCGATGACATGGCGCTTGATGTAGCGCGGCGAAAAGTAGCGAAGCAATATCTGGATCATTGAACGCCCCTGGCCCAGTCGCGAATCATGCCCTCGGCCCGGGCGCTCACCCCGGAATCGGCCCACAGCCCCAGGTTGGCGGCCCGGGCTTGTTGCTGTTGCTGCAGATACACCGGCATGGAGGCAAAGGGGTAGACCGAATAAACCAGCGCATGGCCTTGCGAAACCAGCGCCAGGCCCACGTCCTGGTCACCCACATACAGGGTGGCCAGGGTGCGGCCATGGCGGTCACGCGGCGGGTTGTTCATCAACACCCGCACCGGCTTGTCGACCACCAGACGCTGCAGCGCTTCTTCGGCGGCGCGGCCATACAGGGCTGCGCTGTCTTTGCCGTGTTTGGACTCAAAGGTTTTGATGCCGAGCAGCCGCACCGTGGCCGCACCCTGCCCTTCTTTTTGCACCACCAGTGTGTCGCCATCAATGACCTTGAGCAGCTGCACCACATCACCACTGTCCAGCTTGGCGTCGCGTTGCTGCTGGGCGTTTTGCTGGCGCCAGGTGCCTACGCCGAAAAACATGGCGGCTGTGATCAGGCCGAGCACCAGTGCCCAGAAAGCTATCGTGATTCGGTCCATTGCCATGTGGTTAATCGTAGCGACACAGCCGCACAAAGTGCAACCGGATAATCACCTCACTATGAATAACATCGTCATCCTGATTTCTGGCGGCGGCTCCAACATGGCGGCCATCGTAAGGGCGGCGCAGCGCGGTGGCTGGGGTGTAAAAGTAGCTGCGGTGATCAGCAACCGGGCCGATGCGGGGGGATTGGCATTCGCCCAGGCGCAGGGCATTGCCACCCAGGTGGTCGACCACAAAGCCTTTGCCAGCCGCGACGCCTTTGACACAGTGCTGGCCGACGTGATTGACCGCTATCAGCCCGCGCAGGTGGTTCTGGCGGGCTTCATGCGCATCTTGACGCCAGCTTTTGTGCAGCGCTTTGATGGACGCCTCATCAACATCCACCCTTCCCTGCTGCCCGCCTTCCCGGGCCTGAACACGCACCAACGCGCCATCGACGCGGGCTGCCAATTCGCTGGGGCCACAGTCCACCGCGTCACCAACGAACTTGACCATGGCCCCATCCTCGCGCAAGCGGTGGTACCGGTGCTGGCGGGCGATACGGCGGATGCGCTGGCGGCGCGGGTGTTGTCGCAAGAGCATGTGATCTATCCTGCAGTCATCCTGTCGTTGCTACAAAATATATAGCTGCTTGAGCAGTATCCATATGGGCTGGTGGCCTTTTTTTCTTTAATCCATCGAATCAGCCCTTTGAACGTCTCTAACGTCCCTATACAAATACATGACCCTTGCTCCACCCCCCATTGCCGCACTGCGGACCACGCACGCCGAGCTTGAGTTTGCCAAGCGCCTGCAACGCAAAATCGATTTCAAAACCAAGCCACAAGGCGCTTTGGGACAGCTCGAGGGGCTGGCTTGGCAGCTAGGCTGCATCCACAACCGCGAGTGCATTGAATTTCAGGCCCCGCAAATGGTGGTTTTCGCAGCCGACCACGGCATCACCGCCCAGGGCGTGTCAGCGTTTCCGGCGGCAGTCACACAGCAGATGGTGGCCAACATGCTGGCCGGTGGCGCAGCGGTCAATGTGTTTGCACGCCAGCATGGCTTTGCGCTGACGGTGGTGGACGCGGGTGTGTCTGCAGACCTGTCTGCACAGCCGCGATTGCAACACCGTAAGGTGGCAATGGGCACCGCCGACTGCTCGCTCACGCAGGCCATGACCGCAGCCCAAGCCGAAGCCGCCGTGCAAGCCGGCATGGACGTGGTGTGCGGCCTGCCCGGCAATGTGCTGGCGCTGGGCGAAATGGGCATCGGCAACACGTCGAGCGCCGCGTTGATGTTTTGCTTGATGGCCGGGATATCGGTCGACGACGCTGCAGGCCGGGGCACCGGCTTGAACGATGCGCAAATGCTGACCAAGCGCGCGGCGCTGGGTCGCGCCGCGAACCTGCACGCCCAGGCGCGTGAGCCGCTGCAGGTGCTGGCAGCGGTGGGCGGTTTCGAAATTGCCATGATGACCGGCGCCATGTTGCAAGCGGCCAGCGAACGCCGCGTGGTGCTGGTCGACGGTTTCATAGCCGGCGCCGCTGCCCTGGCGGCTTGCACGCTGGCACCCACCGCGAAAGACTACCTGGTGTTCTGCCACGAGGGCAGCGAGCACGGCCACCGTGCGTTGCTGGCGCACTTAGGCGCAAAGCCTTTGTTGCAGCTGGGCCTGCGCCTGGGCGAAGGCACGGGCGCGCTGCTGGCCTGGCCGTTGGTGCAATCGGCTGCCTTGTTTTTGAATGAAATGGCCAGCTTTGAGTCGGCTGGCGTGCAGCAAAGCTTGTGAAATTCATTCGTCACTTCCTGCTGGCCATCCAGTTCTTCACCCGGATTCCGGTCACCGGCAAGCTGGCGGACTGGGTCGGCTTCAGCCCTGCCATGTTGCGGGCCAGTGCAGCGCATTTTGCGGGTGTGGGATGGGTAGTGGGCACCGTGGCAGCGGGCGTTTATGCGCTGCTGGCGCTGCAGATTTCCTCGGTGTTCGCGCCTGCTGTCGCGGCCTTTGTATCGACTGTGGCCACAGTGTTGCTGACTGGCGCATTTCACGAAGACGGCCTGGCCGACACCGCTGATGGCCTGGGCGGTAGCGTAAACCGCGAGCGCGCACTGGACATCATGAAAGACTCACGGGTGGGCGCTTACGGGGCCATCGCCCTGGTGCTGGCTTTGGGTACCAAAGTGGCTTTGCTGGCGGCGTTGGGAAGTGCTACCGATACCCATTCGCAAGTCGTCGGCCTATCGCAGGCCTGTACGTTGATGCTGGCTGCCCACGTTTTTTCTCGCGCCTGCCCCATGGTGCTGGTGCGACTGTTGCCGCATGTGGGCGACACCGCCGCATCCAAATCCAAACCACTGGCTGACCAAATCACGACCGGTGCATTGATGAGCAATTTTGTGTGGTGTCTGGCGCTGGCACCGCTGGTGTGGATCAGCCCGCAACCGTGGATATTTGCTGCGGCAGCTGCAGGCGCTGCTTTAGCACTGGTCCACATGCGGCGCTTGTTTGCGCGGCGTCTGCAGGGATTTACCGGCGACTGTCTGGGAGCTACGCAGCAGGTGTGCGAGCTGGCGTTTTATTTGGGGGCGCTAGTAGCGGTGGAGTGAATGGTTAATTGACATTAATTGGGGGTCAGGCATTAATTGGGGTCAGATCACAATTAATCCCAACTCTGAAAATACGCTGGTTAATTGTGATCTGACCCCAATTAATGGGAGGTGATGTTCACGGCTTGACTAACGCAATCCATTGTTCACCCGTGCGTCGCACGCTGACGCGTTGCGCAAATACCGCCGCGAGCGCCTGGTGCGTATCCACGTTTGTGCAGGCACCCTGGTGCAGCACGCGACCTTTGTTCAAAATCAGCATGTCGTCGGCCTGCAGTGCAATAGAAATTTCATGCAACACGCTGACCACCGTTTTGCCTTGCGTTACCAGCTCGCGCACCAGCACCATCCAGTCGGCCTGGTGCGGTGGATCCAGGTTGGTCAGGGGTTCGTCCATTAAAAAGACCTGGGCTTGCACAGCCAGCGCACGCGCCAGCAGCACACGCTGGCGCTCGCCGCCCGACAGGTGACCCAGCAGCCGCTGGCGAAAGTCCCAAGCCCGGGTGGCTTGTAGGGCTTGCATGGTGGCGGCATGGTCGGCCGGCGATGGTGCGGCCAGCCAGGGGCGGTGCGGCAAGCGGCCCAGCAGGGCCACGTCGTAGGCGGTCAGGTCGTCGCCACCGGTCTGGTTCTGGCCAAGCCAGGCCACTTGTTGGGCGCGCTGGCGCGCCGACCAGCTGGCCAGTGGCTGGCCCAGCAGATGAACCTGACCGGTGTGGGGCAATAAACCCGCCAGCACCAGCAGCAGGGTCGACTTACCAGCGCCATTAGGGCCCACGATGCTGGTCCAGCGGCCTTTTGCAAACGCCACACTCACGCCATGCAAAACCAAGGTATTGCCGTGTCCAGCCCCTATGGAATCTGCTCGAACAGCTATGGATTCAATAGCATTTACTGAAATAACTGAACGCTCAGTCAGCATCACGGCGTGCTTCCAAAACTGCGCTGCCGGTGCATCAGCCACAGCAGATAACAGCCGCCCAGCATGGCGGTGAGCACGCCCACGGGCAGCTCTTGCGGAGCCAGCACCCAGCGGGCCAGCACGTCGGCCAGCATGAGCAAAAGCCCTCCCATCAAAGCGCTGAGCAACAACAGCGCGCTGTGGGTGGACTTGACCAGCGAGCGCACCACGTGCGGCGCAGCCAGGCCCACAAACGCAATCAAGCCCGCCTGCGCCACTGCGGTGCCGGTGGCCAGCGCCAGCACCGCCACCAGCGCACTACGCATGCCCACAAGTGGCAGACCCAGGCTTTGCGCGGTAGCCTGGCCCAGGCTGAGCCCGTCCAGCGCCACGGCGCAAGCCCGGGAGACAGCCAGGCAAGGCAGCAGCACAGCGGCCATTACCACACAGGCTGGCCAGCCCACAAAGCCTGTGCTGCCCAGCATGAAGGCTTGCATGGCCTGCAACATGTCGGGCGCGGCCAGGGTCACCAGGTCTTTGGCAGCACTGAGCACCACGCCCACCACCACACCGGCCAGCAGCAGCCGCAGGGTGTGCTGCACCCCGCGCGCCAAAGCCAGGGTGAGCAACACACCGGCCAGCGCGCCCACAAAGGCGGCCCCGGTCAGGCCCAGGCGGGCCAACCACGCGCCGTCAAACGCAGCCTGTGATGCAGCAGAGCCGGTCAGCACCAGCGCCAGCGCTACCCCCAAGCTGGCACCTGAGGCGCTACCCAGCAAGAACGGGTCGGCCAACGGGTTGCGAAACAGGCCCTGCGCCACTGCACCTGCAAGCCCCAGCAGGGCCCCGGCCAGCCAGGCTCCCAGGGTGCGGGGAAGGCGAATGTCCCAGACAATTTGTGTTGCCACGGGGTCGTTGTGCAGCCCGAACAGGCTGTCGAAGCCCGTGCTGCCTATGCAAGCGCCAAGTGCTAGCAGGGCCAGTGCCAGCAGCGGCAACACGACTGCCCAGACAACCCAGGCGCGAGACACGTTCATGGGGTTTTGACGCCTGCAATGCAGCGCGCCAACAGCCCGGCGGCCTGCGCCATGCGGGGACCGGCGCGTACCAGCACATCGTTCTGCTCGGTTGTAAAGCCACAGACGTGCTG